>NZ_JBFREY010000016.1:0-134885 GCF_052114545.1 Pseudomonas sp. KB_12
GTGCCGGCCACTCTCCCTCGCGGGTGCTGACACACCAGTGATAGCTACGGCCTCTTTCCCCGCGCGCACCCAATCTTAAGCCGAGCACTTGTTTGCTGCGCGACAGCGCAGCGTCGGCGACGCGGCGGGGACTCCCTCGCCACAAAAGCCACCTACAAAAGCTACCTCGCCGCAGGCCGTGCTTTATGCAGCGGCCTTTCTGATCGTCGCCAGCAAACCCGCCGCGCCAATGAACATACCCGCAAAGGCACGGTTCATTCGCCGCTGCTGTTTCGGGGTGCGCAACAGCCGCAAGACTTTGGACGCCAGCCCGGTGTACCCGGCCATGACGATGAGGTCGACGACGACCATGGTGACACCCAGGATCAGGTATTGCTGGATCAACGGGGCATGGGGATTGATGAACTGCGGCAACACCGCCAGCATGAACACCAGCGCCTTGGGGTTGCTGATGTTGACCAGGAAGCCGCGAAACACCAGGGCCAAGGGCTTGCCGATAGGCCGCGGGCCCGTATCGTCAGTCATTTCACCGGGAATGGCGCGCCACTGTTTGACACCCAGGTAGACCAGGTAGGCCACGCCGAACCATTTGATTGCATAGAACGCAGTGGCCGACGCCGTAAGAATCGCGCCAACACCGGCGGCGACGACCACGATTTGCGAGGCCAGCCCCAATTGCAGGCCCAAGGCGTTCCAGTAACCACGCCAGAAGCCATAGCGCAGCCCGCTGGACATCGATGCAATAGCGCCGGCACCCGGCGAAAGACTGATCACCCAGCACGCAGCGAAAAACGCCAGCCATGTTTCCAGCACCATTGCACTCCCCGGCTCGAATTCGTCGAAACGACTAAGCTAATGCGCCACCAGGCCGTTGACCACCGTTTTTTTGCACAAGCAATTGAGCCGGTATGAACCGTGGCGAGGGAGCTTGCTCCCGCTGGGCCGCGAAGCGGCCCTATGCGTTATTCGACGAAACCACCCACCGGAAACGCCTCGCTGCCGCGCCAGCGCCGCACCGAACGCTGGAAGAACAGGCTGTTGGGCACTTGCACCATGGCGCTGCCGGTGCCGAGTTCCTCGGGCTCGATCAGCGTGGTGTACAGCAGATTGATCGCCACCACGCGCCCCTTGATGCCGGGCTTGTCGGTGGTGTCCACCAGTTCGACCACATCGCCCAGGCGAAACGGGCCGACGGTGTAGATCAAAACGGCGCAGAACAGGTTCGACAGCACGCTCCAGATGGCAAAGAACGCCACCGCTGCCACCGCAACGAAGCCCGACAGTGCAGTCCACAGCACCGTGGCCGAGACGCCCAAGCGTTCGAGCACCACCAGCACCGCAGTGCCCATGATCAGCCAGCGCAGCACACCCCGCAGGATAATGACCAGTTGGGGTGGGAACGGGTAACGCTCACCCAGGCCTGTAAGGGTCCGCGCCACGACACGCTGCGCAACATAACCGGCCAGCAGGATCAGCAGGATTTGCACGCCCAGCCAGATCGGTTCGATCCACATGACGGGTACAGGCAGCGCCAACGCTTCCATCAGGACAACGCCTCCAGCTCCGCTTGCAGGTTTTCCAGCAGTTCCAGCGCTTGCATCCACGCCTCCTCGAGCTCCGCTTCCCGAACCTTCAGCTTGGCCTGCTCGGCCAGCAGGTCGCGCAACTCATCCTTGCGCGCCGCCTCGTAGAGACCACTGTCGCCAAGGCTGGTTTCGATCTTTTGCAGTTTTTCATGCAGCTTGCCCAACTCGGCTTCGAGTTTGTCGGCCTCACGCTTGTGCGGCGCCAGTTGCTGGCGCAATGCGGCCGCGGCCTGGCGCTGGGCTTTCTTGTCGGTCTTGTCCGGGTTGACCGGCGTGCTGCTGACCGGCGCGTTGCGCTGACGGTATTCCACCAGCCAACGGGCGTAGTCTTCCAGGTCGCCGTCGAACTCCTCGACCTTGCCGTCGGCCACCAGGAAGAAATTATCCGTGGTGCTCTTGAGCAAATGCCGATCGTGGGACACCACCAGTACCGCGCCACTGAATTCCTGTAAGGCCATGGTCAGGGCCAGGCGCATCTCCAGGTCCAGGTGGTTGGTCGGTTCGTCGAGCAGCAACAGGTTTGGCCGGCCCCAGGCGATCAATGCCAGCGCCAGGCGCGCCTTTTCGCCACCGGAGAAATTCAGCACCGGTTCGTCGATGCGCGCCCCGCGGAAATCGAAACCGCCGAGAAAATCGCGCAAGACCTGCTCGCGCTCGGTCGGTGCCAGGCGTTGCAGGTGCAACAGCGGGCTGGCCTTGGAATCCAGGGAGTCGAGCTGATGCTGGGCGAAGTAGCCGACCACCGTGTTCTCGCCCCGGGTCAGGCGCCCGGCCAGAGGCTCGAGTTCGCCGGAAAGGTTCTTGATCAGGGTCGATTTACCGGCACCGTTGGGCCCCAGCAGACCGATCCGCGCACCCGGGGTCAGTTGCAGCTTGACCTTCTCCAGCACGGTCTTGTCGCCATAGCCCAGGCGCGCGTCGGACAGGTCGATCAACGGGCTGGAAATCTTGGTCGATTCGCGGAAGACAAAATCGAACGGCGAATCGACGTGGGCCGCCGACAACTCTTCCATCCGCTCCAGCGCCTTGATCCGGCTTTGGGCCTGGCGGGCCTTGGTGGCCTGGGCCTTGAAGCGGGCGATGTAGCTTTCCATGTGCGCACGTTGCGCCTGTTGCTTCTCGTAGGCCTGCTGTTGCTGGGCCAGGCGTTCGGCACGCGCGCGCTCGAAGGCGCTGTAGCCGCCGCGGTACAAGGTGAGCTTGCGCTGATCGACATGGGCCACGTGATCCACCACCGCGTCGAGGAAATCACGGTCGTGGGAAATCAGCAGCAGCGTGCCCGGGTAACTCTTGAGCCAGTCTTCGAGCCAGATGATGGCGTCGAGGTCCAAGTGGTTGGTCGGCTCATCGAGCAACAGCAGATCCGAAGGACACATCAAGGCCTGGGCCAGGTTCAGGCGCATCCGCCAGCCACCGGAGAAGTCTCCGACCTGGCGATCCATCTGCTCATTGGTAAAGCCCAGGCCGGCGAGCAATTTGCGCGCACGGGCATCGGCGGTGTAGCCGTCGGCGCTGTCGAGTTCCGCGTGCAGGCGGGCCTGTGCGGCACCGTCGTGGGTCGCTTCGGCCGCAGCCAGGTTGCGTTGTACCTGGCGCAGGCGCAGGTCGCCATCGAGCACGTAGTCCACCGCCAGGCGCTCGAGGGTGTCGACCTCCTGGCGCATGTGGGCGATGCGCCAATCAGCCGGCAACAGACAATCACCCGAGTCCGGGTGCAGCTCACCTCGCAGCAAGGCGAACAGGCTCGATTTGCCGGCGCCGTTGGCACCGATGAGGCCGGCTTTGTGGCCGGCGTGCAGGGTCAGCTCGGCGTCTTCTAGCAGACGTTGCGGGCCACGCTGTAAAGTCAGGTTCTGAAGTCGGATCATAATGGCGGCGGAGTCTACCAGCTTCGCTCGCAACTGGCGCGAGTAGCACGATGTCCCCAGACCTGTGGAGCTTTTCCCTCGACCTCTATGCCAAGCCTGGCGTAGAGCCCGCCTGCCTGGCGTCACAAGACGCCGGCGCCAACGTCTGCCTGCTGCTGTGCGGCCTGTGGCTGGCGCAGCGCGGCGTGGCCTGCAATGAACACAGGCTGCAGCAGCTTCGACGATTGGCCGAGCCTTGGGATGCCGAGGTGGTGCGGCCACTGCGCACGCTTCGTCGCCAATGGAAAACCAGTGCCCTCCAGGACACGGCACTCAATGGCCTGCGCGAGCAAGTCAAACAACTGGAGTTGGCAGCCGAACGGCAATTGCTGGAGCGATTGGAAGCACTGGCCAAGGATTGGCCCGGGACACAACAGAACGATTCAGCGCAATGGCTGCAAGGGCTGGCGGCGAATGCCGGGCCAGCGAGCCGCGACGCGCTGCATCAGCTGCGCGTCGCGGTGTCCGGCACTTAGGAAGCGCTGGTTGGGGTGCTGCTGCTCGGCGCAACGGCGGCGGATGGGCTGGTCGCCGCGGCCGGAGTGCTGGCGGTTGGAGCCGGTGCCGCGGTCGGAGCCGGTGTCGCTGGCTTGACGGCTGGCGCAGTCGCAGGTTTTGCGGCAGCTGGCTTTTTCACGGCAGGCTTGGCCGCTGGCTTGGCGGCAGGTTTTGCAGCGGCCGGCTTCGCAACAGCTGGCTTGGCAGCCGGTTTTGCCGCAGCGGGTTTGGCAGCGGGTTTAGCCGCTACTTTGGCGGGTGCTTTGGCAGCGACTGGCTTGGCAGCCGTTTTCGCAGCGGGCTTGGCCGCAGCCGTTTTGGTTGCCGCAGGCTTCACTGCTGGTTTGGCAGCAGGCTTGGCGGTAGCAGGTTTTGCAGTGGCTTTTACCGCCGCTTTGGCAGCAGGTTTAGCGGCAGCGGTTTTCGTCGCGGCAGGTTTGGCGGCGGCGGTTTTAGCGGCAGGTTTGACTGCAGCTTTTGCCGCTGGTTTTGCAGCAGCTTTTGCCGCAGGTTTGGCGGCTGGTTTTGCAGCAGCTTTTACAGCGGGCTTGACGGCAGCAGGTTTAGCGGCCGCCGTTTTTACGGCAGGCTTGGCCGCCGCTTTGACGACTGGTTTTTTTGCCGCAGGTTTTGCAGCACTGGCAGCGACCGGTTTGGCAGCAGGCTTGGCAGTGACTTTGGCCGCAGCTTTTGTCGCTACGGGTTTAGCCGCCGGCTTCTTGGCCGATACAGCGGCAGGCTTGGCAGCACGAAGCGTCAGCGCCTTGCCTGCGGCTTCTTGAACACGACCGACACCCTGGGCCAGTTTCAGGCTTTCCTGGGCATCACGCTTGAGTTGCAGAATGTAGGTGCGGGTCTCGGACTGACGATCCTTCAAGGCATCGAGCAGGTCTTCGAGTTCTTTCACGACCTCTTTGGCCTTGGCTTGTGCCTTGGCCTTGCCAGCGGTGGCTGCGTCTTGCAATTTGGTGCGCGACTTATGCAGTTTTTCTTGCGCTTTGCCGCGTTGTTTTTCAAGTTTGGCGAGCAGTTTTTCAGCATCAGCCAGGGCTTGGGAGCAGGCATTTTCCAGATGTTCGAGCAAGCTGCCCGAGAGTTGTTGGAGCAAGTGCAACGGAGTGTTTACAGGCTTCTTGGTGGCCGACATGGTTTACCTCCTGACTGACGTGAGTGCGGCTCATACTAGACCTCTGCTTCAACCGCCGCTAGGGCATGTTGACAGTACACAAGACGTTGCGTTGCAAGGGACGAAAAATCTTCTGCGCCAGTGCCTTGGCAATCCACCGCTATAGATATCGGCACTGGCATAATTCCTCGATTCGAGGCCGGAGAGCAGACATGTCGCGTCACCTGTTTTTATTCCTGTGCATGGTTTGCTCCACGGTCCAGGCCGTTGAAAAACCCAGCGCAAACGATGCCCACGATTTGGCTTACAGCCTGGGCGCGAGCCTCGGCGAACGCCTGCGCCAGGACGTGCCGGACCTGCAGATCAAAGCCTTGGTCGAAGGCTTGCAACAGGCCTACCTGGGCAAGCCGCTGGCCCTCAAGGATGAACGCATCGAACAGATCCTGGCCGAGCACCAGGCACAACTGAATTCTCAATCGACAACACCACAGATCGACGCCGCGTTGAAAACGGAGCAGAAATTTCTCAATGAAGAAAAGAACCGTCCCGGCGTCCAGCAACTCGCAGACGGCATCCTGCTGACCGAGATCAAGCCAGGCCACGGCGCGAAGGCCGGCCCTCACGGCAAGGTCCAGGTGCTGTATACCGGTCGTTTGCCGGACGGCACCGTATTCGATTCCAACCACCAGGCGCAGTGGTTCAACCTCGACAGCGTGATTGACGGCTGGCGCAGTGCATTGCCGCAAATGCCGGTAGGCGCAAAATGGCGGCTGGTGATTCCGTCGACCCTGGCCTATGGCGCCGAAGGGGCGGGAGATGTGATCCCGCCATTCACGCCACTGGTGTTTGAAATCGAATTGCTGGGCGCGACGACCTGACGCTGACCCAATAAAAAACGGTGCGCAATGCGCACCGTTTTTTCATGACCGCGAAACCGTCAGGCCTGGACCGCGGCTTCTTCCTTGTGAGCGTTGTGCAGCACTTCGATCAGGCAGTCTTCCAGTTCGAAACGCTCGTGCAGCAAGCCGCCCAGCTCCTTGAATTTTTCCGCTACGCACTTGCCTTCATCGCACAGATCGTTGAACGCCAGCAGCTTTTCGGTGATGACGTCGATGCGCGGGTAGATCTGCTCGGCGAGTTCCAGGCCGCGCTTGTCGTTGAAGGCCTTGGCCTCGCCCGTCAGTTGTTCGTAGATCTCGAAATGACCGGCAGACACATAGTCGACCAGCACACCGCAGAACTCCTGCAAGGGTTTGCGGCTTTCGCTCAGCGCTTCAGGCTTATCGCCGAGGGCATCGTAGGCCCGAACCAGTTCGTGACGCTCCTGCAGCCAGCGATCGATCAGCAGATGCACCCCACCCCAGCGTTCCTGAGCATTCTGACAACTTTCGAGCATGGTGATTTCTTCCCTTGTGAGTCATGCCACTCGCAGCCTGTGCACGCCTGATGATCAGGGACAAGCCAGACACAACATGATCGAGCGACACAATTCCAATAACACGTGCGGGCCAGATTATGCCCGCACGACAATGGCTTCAAGGTACGCAGGAGATAATGTTCATACAAGTGTTTAATCCACGGCCCGGAGCATCTGCGACGTATCGCCGCTGAGCGGTCGTACCAGAGCACTCCAGGCAAGGCGCAGCAGTAGATAGGCCATCGCGCTGGACACCGCGAGAAAAAACAACAGGCTCCATTCGGGGATACTCAGGTCAAACAGCGTCCAGGTGATATTCGCGCAATCGACCGCGCCGTCGAGGACGCGATGCAACGCGCACCACCACGAATCCATCAGCTTGGGCTGGGCAACACAATCAGGAAACGGCTCGAACGAATGGCTTTGCATCAAGACCTGGCGCCCTGCCAGGGTCATTCCCCCCGTCGCAAAAACCAACCCTGCCGCCCCATAGAAGAGACTGCCTCTTTGGCCTGGACCGTGTACGCATGCCACAAGGCTGTTCGCCAGGAACAGCATCAGGCACAACCGCTGCAAGACACACAGGCTGCAAGGCGTCAGGCCGACCGAATACTCCAGATAAGTGGCGATGCCCAAAGCCAGGGCTGCGGCGATGGAAGCCATGAAAAACAAGAAGCGTGAGCTGGCCAAAGACATGGCGGTTCCGTAACAGAAGAGACAAGCAGTTACGGTAGAGGAAAGCCCTCGGGCCTTTCAAGGCAGGCCCGCGCAGACACTTCACCAGGGATGTAGGGAATTCCCGACAGGCCAAAGAGGATTCAGCGCGATGGGCTGTAGGACTTTACTGATGGCATGACCAAAGCCCCAAAACCAGGGCGGTATTCGCACCCGGTTCTGGGTTGCCTGGGGGGATGTCATCGCGAGCAAGCTCGCTCCCACAGGGGGTTGACGGTGGCCAGGGATCAAATGTGGGAGCGAGCTTGCTCGCGATGGCGATCTTCAATTCACCACAGGCCTCTCAGCCGAGCGGGAGCAAGCTCCCTCGCCACAATGGTTCATACCATTTTCAAGAATGAATCATGCCCCTCTCAAGTGGACAACACCTGAGCCGGAACCGGCAACGGCGCGGCCAGCAGGCGCTCGTCCAGCAGCCCCAATCCCTCCTGGAACAACTGGTTGCTACGCTCGGCATCGCCCAGTTGCGCCAGCAATCGCGCCAGTTCAGCACAGGCTTCGGGGTTGCGTTGGACGCGCAAGCTGCTCTCCAGATAGTCCCGCGCCTTGCCCCACAAACTGTTCTGCAGGCATAGGCGCCCCAGGGTCAGCAGCAGGCTTGGATCAGCCGGATGATCCTTGAGCCAGCCTTCGGCCGTTTGCAACTGACGGACAGGATCATTGCCCCGAACCAACCCATACAAGCGCGCCAGATGGCTGTCGTAGTGACGCTTGAGCGCACTTCGCAGCACCTCTTCGGCCTCGACCTGGGCCCCCAACTGGCGCAACTGCTCGGCATAGGCCAGCACCAGCGCCGACTCCTGGCGCTGCGCGGAGGTCAGTTGTTGCCAGGCGCGATTGAGCGACTGCAAACCGACGCTGCCGTCCTCCTCACGGTGGGCTGCCAGGGTGAGGTTTTCACCCCAGGCACGACGTTCCAGTTCCGCCAGTTCAGCTGGCGGCAGGACCTTGTCCTTGCGCAGCTCCGGCAACAGCCGGATCAATGCCGACCAGTCGCCGCGCTGCTGATGCAGTCGTTGCAGTTGGCGCAGGACCTGGACGTTATGGGGATGACGCTCATGCATGGCCTGCAGCGTGGTCAACGCGCCGTCGGTGTCGCCTCGGTCCGTCTGCAGTTGCGCGTGCGTCAGGGCAATGGCCAGTTCCGCCTGGGGCTGACGCTCCAGGGCGCGCTCGAGCAAACTGTCGCTCTGTTCGTAGAGACCTTGTTCGTTGGCCGCACGGGCGGCACCGAGGTAATACAGCAGCGGCTGGCGCTCGGCTTCGGCGGCACGATGCAGGTGTCGTTGGGCACTGGCCCAGCGACCTTCGGCCAGGTCCAACTGGCCGTGCTCGATCGCCACTTGCACCCGCCGGCTGCGGTTGCGCCGCGACCACGGGTTGACCACGCCGCTGGACGTAGTCACCAGCCCGATCAGCGCCCTCAGGCCTCGCCACACCAGCCAGAGCACCGCCACCAGCGCCAGGGTGACCCACAGGCCGGCTTCATAACGGAAGTTCTTGTACGCCACCAGCACGTAACCCGAATGCTCGGCAATCGCCACGCCCAGCAAGGCAGCGGCAGCGATGACCACGAACAGAATCACGTAGAGACGCTTCATGGCGTGGCCTCCTGCGCGCCAGGCGCGGGCAGCGGCTTGACCGATTCCTGGGCATTGAGGTCGCGGCGCTCAAGGTAAGCCTGGACGCTGCTCAGCGTGCCCGTCAGGTCCGGGGTGACCACCGTCACCGGCTGCTTGGACAGCTCACCCACGCGTTCGAGCATGATCTTGCTTTGCGGGTTGTCCTGGTTGAAGTTGTTCTTCAACACGTCCCGAGCCTCGGTCAGCGCCTGGGTGTAGACCGGCGCCTGACCATTGAGGGCGGCCCATTGCGCCTGCTCCAGCGCCAGGCTCAAGGCCAGGCGCACTTGCACGAGGCTTTGCCCGGCCAGCAGCGGACGAACATTCTCATCGGCGTTGAAGTCGATACGGATATAGCGCGAGATCTGGTCCCACCACTGCGCCCAACGACTGGCGCCATCGCCGTCGGCGGTCAGGCCCAGCAGGGATTCACCGCGGTCCTTGTACTCGGGCGCCAGCTCGGTCAGCTCCAGGACCTGGTCACGCAAGGCGCCCAGTTGCAGGAACAGCCCGGTGCGATCCGGTTGCTCGGTGCTGCGCAACGCGGCGAGGGTCTTGGCCAGTTGCTCGCGGGCGGCGAACGAACCGGGGTCGTTCTGCTCGCGCAGGATTTCGTCCGCCCCCTGGACCAGCGCCTGGGCACTATTGATGTCCTGCAGGGCAGAAAGACGCAGGCTGGCCAGGCGCAACAAGTGCTCGGCCTCCGCCAGGCGCCAATCCTTGCGGCTGGCACCGAGCACGGTTTCCAGGCGCTGGTTCAGGTGCTGCTGGTCACTTTGCAACTGGGCCACCAGGCGCCGCCGCTCCTCCAGCTCTTCGGCCGGGGGCAATTGCGCCAGGCGCTCGCTCAGGCGTTGCTCGTTGAGCTTGAGGCTCTGGGCCTGGTCATTCAGTGCCTGGACCTGGGCGGACTGCTGCTGGTTATTGGTTTGCAGATGACGCACCTGCCACACGCCCCAACCGCCCACGGCCACGCCAGCAGCCCCGAGCAGCAATGCAACAATGGCCAACCCGTTACCGCGACGCGGCGCCACTGGAGGCGGAGTTTCAACCGGCGCATCGATCGCTGGCTGGTCTAGATCTTCTTTTGGCAAGGCTGTTTCGCTCACGTATCCATCCTTTGCATTAGAAAACGGCACGGAGTGTTCCCGTAACGCCGCCAGCAAAGCCGCGGCATTGGCGCCACGACAATCCACAACTGTTCGGGCCCCGGCGGCACGCGCCATCTCGGCAACCCTTGGGCTTGGAACAAACAACGGTAACCGCGCCAGGGCCGGCCACGCATCGCCGGCCAGCCGCTGCAGATGCTCGAAGCCCTGCCCACTGCTGACCACCAGTGCGTTCAAGCGTTCCGCTTCGACTTTCGCCGGCAACGCCCCTTCGCCGTAATCGGGCAAGTGGCGGCGGTACAATTCCAGATAATCGACACTAGCACCTTGCTCGCGCAAACGCTCTGCCAGCAAGCCACGCCCGCCCTCGCCCCGCACGATCAACACCTTGGGGTCGGGCCGCGCAACAGCCTGGCGCAAGACCAAGTGTTCCAGCAAGGCTTCGCTGTCATCGCCGTTATCGGGATAAAACACCATGAGGCCGGCATCGACGAGAATCTGTCCGGTGGCCGCGCCCACGCTGAACCATGGTTGGTCTGGAGGCTGGGGCCAGTACTGGCGCAGCAACTCGACGCACAGGCGTGCGGCCGGTTTGCTGACGACGATCACGGCAGAGTATTGGTCCAGCGCCTGGAATATCGCCCGTCCGGCATCGGATAGCGGGACCGGCTCGATATCCAGCAAGGGCAGGCTGCTGCTGTAGACCCCCGCTTCGGCCAGGACAGCCGCCAGCGCCGACGACTCGTCCGCCGGCCGGGTGAGCAGCAGCCGCCAACCCGTCACGTGTGGCCGGCCTCGCCGTAGACCGCCTTGAGAATGTCGGCGGCGCCCTGGCTCAACAGGTCTTCGGCCACCCGCACGCCCAACGCCTCGGCATCGTGGCGCGGCGCCCGGGCTTCGGCGCTGAGCAGCCGGCCACCGTTGGGATCCCCCACCAGGCCGCGCAACCAGACCTGTTCGCCTTCCAGCACGGCGTAACAGGCGATCGGCACTTGGCAACCGCCATTGAGGTGTTTGTTGAGGGCGCGCTCGGCGAATACCCGCGTAGCGGTGTCTTCATGGTGCAGCGGCGCCAGCAAGGCGTGGATGTCGCGGTCGGCGCTGCGGCACTCGATGCCCACCGCCCCTTGTCCACCGGCCGGCAGGCTGTCGTCGACGCTGATGGCCGAGGTGATGCGATCTTCAAAGCCCAGGCGGATCAGGCCGGCGGCGGCGAGAATGATCGCGTCGTACTCACCGGCATCGAGCTTGGCCAGGCGCGTATTGACGTTACCGCGCAGGAAACGGATTTGCAGGTCCGGACGGCGAGTCAGCAACTGTGCCTGGCGACGCAGGCTGGAAGTGCCGACCACGCTCCCGGCAGGCAGTGCGTCAAGACTGGAGAACGTGTTGGAGACGAACGCATCGCGTGGGTCTTCCCGCTCGCAGATGCAGAACAGGCCCAGGCCTTCGGGGAAGTCCATGGGCACGTCTTTCATCGAATGCACGGCGATGTCGGCTTCGTTGTCCAGCAACGCGGTTTCCAGTTCCTTGACGAACAGGCCCTTGCCGCCGATCTTCGACAGCGGCGAATCCAGCAGCTTGTCACCGCGACTGACCATGGGCACCAGGGTCACGATCAGGCCGGGATGGGCCGCTTCCAGGCGGGCTTTGACGTATTCGGCCTGCCAGAGGGCCAAGGCACTTTTACGGGTGGCGATGCGGATCTCGCGAGGGGACATGGATCAATCCGTACTTAAAAGATACGGCAGATAATAACAGCTCAGCCAAAACCGCTTTGATTTGAATCACGACCCCAAGGCCTCCCTGGCCGCCAAATCCTCGAAATGAAACGCATCGAACGCCTTGGACCGCTGCATTAAAGCTGCTGCATCATCTTGCGCACGCCGGCCACGTGCCGTCGGCTGACAATCAGCGCATCGCCATTGAGGCCCTTGAGGAACAGTTGGAAATGCCCAAGGGGGGTGCGCTGCAAACGCTCGATCCGCTCGCGGGCCACAAGGGCGTTGCGATGGATGCGTACGAAACGTTCGCCGAACTCGTCTTCGAGGGCCTTGAGTGGCTCATCCAACAACACCTCGCCACTCTCATGGCGCAAGGTCACGTATTTGTGGTCGGCAATGAAATAGACCACCTGGTTCAACGGGATCAGCTCGATGCCTTTGCGGGTGCGCGCACTGATATGGCTGCGCGGGCCGCTGCCGCTTTCGGCGGCCGGACGGGTCAGCGCTGCCAACTGCACGCGGTTGGGCCGCTCGGCCTTGCGCAAGGCTTCGAGCAACGCCTCGGCCGCCACGGGCTTGACCAGGTAGCCCACGGCGCCGGCCTGCAACACCTCGGGAGGGAAATCGTCCCGGGTGGTACAGAACACCACCGCAGGCGGCGACTCTCGTTCGCACAACTTCGCCGCAACCTGCAGACCGTCCAGGCCAGGCATGCGAATGTCGAGCAGCACGATATCCGGCTTGTGGCTGTCAATAAGGGCCAATGCCTCGTCGCCATTGGTGGCGCTCGGCTCCAGGACACTGTAACCCTCGAGCTCGCCAACCATTCGGCTCAGGCGCTCGCGGGCCAGTGGTTCGTCATCAACGATCAGGACATTCATATTGCGCTGGATTCCTGCGTGAGTCTCGCACAAGGATAGCGTAGACAGGGGAAGTGACATCCGTCACGGCGATCCACGCTAAGACTCGTTCGAGGGCCAAAAAGTGCCGCGAGGCGGTTGCCTATCTTTACCAGCGCTTGCCGACCGATGCCCGAGGCCCGTTGTCGCACGGCGTCGCCGTAGGGATTGTTAACTGTCGATCTGACCAATATGAGCACCCCCTTCTTATCTATATCCGCTGCGCCATGGGTGGAAAAAGCAAAAGTCCTACAGTCCACTGTAGACGGTTGCCACGACGATATTGCTCAATATTGCTCAATCGAAAAATATCGTTGCGGGAAAACCCGGTTGGATCCCAGGCTTGCGTCGAAAAAACCTGCCGACCAGTGCCAGCGCCAGTCCCGGCAACCCTGCTATCATCCGCCGCAGCCTTTAACCGCTACTTTTTCCACAGCCGATCACGAGCGAATTCATGAGCACTGACAAGACCAATCAGTCCTGGGGCGGCCGCTTCAGTGAACCCGTCGACGCCTTCGTCGCCCGCTTCACCGCCTCCGTCAACTTTGACCAGCGCCTGTATCGCCACGACATCATGGGCTCGATCGCCCACGCCACCATGCTGGCCAAGGTCGGCGTGCTGACCGATGCCGAGCGCGACAGCATCATCGACGGCCTGAAGACCATCGAGACTGAAATCGAGGCCGGCCAGTTCGACTGGCGCGTCGACCTTGAAGACGTGCACATGAACATCGAAGCGCGCCTGACCGACCGCATCGGCGTGACGGGCAAGAAACTGCACACCGGCCGCAGCCGCAACGACCAGGTCGCCACCGACATCCGCCTGTGGCTGCGCGATGAAATCGACCTGATCCTGGCCGAAATCACTCGTCTGCAAAAAGGCCTGCTGGAGCAAGCCGAGCGCGAAGCCGAGAGCATCATGCCGGGCTTCACGCACCTGCAAACCGCCCAACCTGTAACGTTTGGGCATCACATGCTGGCCTGGTTCGAAATGCTCAGCCGCGACTACGAGCGCCTGGTGGACTGCCGCAAGCGCACCAACCGCATGCCCCTGGGCAGCGCCGCGCTGGCCGGCACCACGTACCCGATCGACCGTGAATACACCGCGCAGTTGCTGGGCTTCGACGCCGTGGGCGGCAACTCGCTGGATAACGTCTCGGACCGCGATTTCGCCATCGAATTCTGCGCCGCCGCGAGCATCGCGATGATGCACCTGTCGCGTTTCTCCGAAGAGCTGGTGCTGTGGACCAGTGCGCAATTCCAGTTCATTGACCTGCCGGACCGCTTCTGCACCGGCAGTTCGATCATGCCGCAAAAGAAAAACCCCGACGTGCCGGAACTGGTGCGGGGCAAGAGCGGCCGGGTGTTCGGCGCATTGATGGGCCTGCTGACCCTGATGAAAGGCCAGCCGCTGGCCTACAACAAGGACAACCAGGAAGACAAGGAACCGCTGTTCGACGCCGCCGACACCTTGCGCGACTCGCTGCGGGCCTTCGCCGACATGATCCCCGCCATCAAGCCCAAGCACGCGGTGATGCGCGAAGCGGCCCTGCGCGGCTTCTCCACCGCTACGGACCTGGCCGATTACCTGGTGCGCCGTGGCCTGCCGTTCCGCGACTGCCATGAAATCGTCGGCCATGCCGTGAAGTACGGCGTGGACAGCGGCAAGGACCTGGCGGAAATGAGCCTGGACGAACTGCGCCGGTTCAGCGACCAGATCGAACAGGATGTGTTTGCCGTGCTGACCCTCGAAGGCTCGGTCAATGCCCGCGACCACATCGGCGGCACCGCGCCGGCGCAGGTCAAGGCAGCCGTAGTGCGCGGCCAGGCGTTGCTCGCCAGCCGCTAAAAGCCAAAAGCATCGCGAGCAGGCTCGCTCCCACAGTGGATCTTCAGTGAACACATATTTTGTGGCCATGGAGATCAAATGTGGGAGCGAGCCTGCTCGCGATGACTCACTTCAAAACACCACAAAACTCACCTCTTGGCAGCGATCATCGCCAAAAACGCCGGCATCGCTGCTTCTCTATCCGCCGCAATCCGCTGCACATGCGGATTCTGCTCCAAGCGCTCCATCAGCGCCTTGGCCGCCGGCATGTCTGCCAGCAGGTCGATATCGAACAACTTCCTGCCCACCTGGCAGGCCGGCGAGACGCTGTAGAAGAAATACAGATCGGCAATGGTCAGACTATCGCCCGCCACATAGGGCGCGAATTTGCCGTGCCGACCGAGCGAGGCGAACCCCTGCCGCAATTCGTCTTTGCTCTTTTCCTTGATGGCATCGGGCACCGTCATGCCGAAAAATGCCTCGGCGAAGCAAGCCCGCGCCGGCAACTCGATGTACAACTCGATCTCCCTGCACAAGGCCAATACCTGGGCCCGCTCGAACGGGTCACTGGGCAGCAGGGCCTTGCCTGGCTGGGTTTGCTCGATGTACTCGAGGATCACGCTGGTTTCGTTGATAAACCCCTGCTCGGTTTTCAACACCGGCACCTTCCCGCGCGGGCTGATGGCCCACGCTTCGGCGGTCTGGTTGGGGTAGAACGGCACTTCTTCGAAGGGCAGGCCCTTCTCCAACAGCGCCAGCTTGACCATGTTGTAATAGTTACTGACAGAGAAACCATAAAGCTCGAGCATTACAAAGCCTCCAGGCCGTGCGGGGTTGGCAGCATTGCGTTATAGACCGTCGGGGTATTTCTTGCCAGGCGCATCACGCCGCTGAATGCAGGTAAACTGGCGACCTTTCTCCCAGGAGCCTGCCATGAGCGAGCCAACCGACATCGACAATGACGAAGAAGAATTCGTCGAGAACACGCTGATCCAGGCCATCGAAAACCAGATCGAAAGTGACAATCCGCCTGCGGCCAAGGCCACTTTCAACAAGTTGACCCTGGTCGGTTACGAGCGCGAAGAAATCCTCAACCTGATGGCCCATGTGCTGGCGGTGGAGATCGATGCGATCCTGGAAGAAGATCGCCCGTTCGATACCCAGTGGTACGAAGCCGCCTTGCGCGCGTTGCCTGAGTTGCCGCCGGAAAAGAACTGAACGGTGCTTGCTCCCGCTCGGCTGCGCCCTGTAGGAGCTGCCGAAGGCTGCGATCTTTTGATCTTGATCTTGATCTTTCACTTGAGACTCAAGCGTCAGGGGAAAGATCGCAGCCTCGTTACACTCGACAGCTCCTACGCAGCTCCTACGCAGCTTCTACGGGCCACAAAAAATGCTTTTAGGCAAAAAAGCATGACACTGAGACTGGACAGGCCGGCCGAGTGCGCTCACCTTAGTGTCGCTGTCGACCAATTCCTAGAAAGTCTGGAGTCCTTATGTCGCTTACCCCTGAGCTGGTTGCCGAACTGGAAATCCTCGCACTCTTCAACCTGGACAGTTCCCAGGAAGGCCTGAAAATTCATCAGACCGCTGCCCCTAAAGCGATTGCCGCTGCCCAACGCCTGTTCGAAAAAGAACTGATCACCCAGCCCGACGGTGGTTACCTGACCAGCCTGGGACGGGATGCCGCCCAGAACGTACAAACCGTCCTGACGATACTCAGCGTGCAAGAAGCCGCCTGATCCCCCCTGTCGCCCACGGAAATCTCCTTTACGGGATTTCCGCAGGCGCACGGGTGCCCTGCGTAAAAAACCGGCTTCCGAATTCCGTTTTCAGCTTAAGAATTCCCAAGATCGGGCGCTAAACTGCCATTACCCCCCACGTTCGACGCCGCGAGCCGGTTTGAGCTGACATGACCCGCAATCACGAAATACGCCCCGATCTGGACGAGGGAATCGACCGCAAGGTCTTGAGCCAGTTGCGCGCACGTTTTCTCAAGCTCAACACCGTACGGATGGAGCGCGCCCTCGAAGGCCTGTCGCCGCGCCAGCAAGGCGTGCTGACGTTGTTGCCGCTGTTCTTTCACGTCAACCATCCTCTGCTGCCCGGCTACGTTTCCGGCAGCACGCCTGCCGGGCTGTCGAACTACGAGCCTGACGCCAATATCCTTGCCGAAGCCCAGCGACTGACCCGTTCGTTTTCCTATAAGCCCCGACACGGCAGCAACCCGCCACGGCCGATCCTTGGCCTATTCCTGATGGGTAGCCTCGGCACCCTGGCCCAGGCCGACCAGAGCGACATGGACGTTTGGGTGTGCCACGGGCCGGACCTGAGCGACGATGAACTGGCCGAGCTGCGCAAGAAATGCCAGTTGCTGGAGATCTGGGCCGCGACCCAGGGCGCCGAAGCCCACTTTTTCCTGATCGACCCGGCGCGCTTCGTAAGGGGTGACCGGGACAACCAGCTCAGTTCCGACGATTGCGGCACGACCCAGCATTACCTGCTGCTGGACGAGTTCTACCGCACCGCGATCTGGCTGGCCGGGCGCACGCCGATCTGGTGGCTCGTGCCGGTCTACGAAGAAGAGAACTATGAGCAGTACACCCATACGCTGATGTCCAAGCGTTTCATTCGCGCCGATGAAACCCTGGACCTGGGGCACCTGGCCTACATTCCGCCGGGCGAATTCGTCGGTGCCGGGCTCTGGCAGCTGTTCAAAGGTATCGAGTCGCCCTACAAGTCCGTGCTCAAGCTGCTGCTGACCGAGGTCTATGCCAGTGAACACCCGAATGTCCGCTGCCTGAGCCTGCGCTTCAAACAGGCCGTGTTTGCCAATCGCCTGGACCTCGAAGAGCTGGACCCGTACATGCTGGTCTACCGCCGCATCGAGGAATACCTCAATGCCCGCGGCGAATCCGAACGCCTGGAGTTGATCCGCCGCGCGCTGTACCTGAAGGTCAATCGCAAGCTCACCGGCCAGACGCGTAACAGTGGCTGGCAACGGGTACTGCTCGAACGACTGGCCCGGGAATGGGGCTGGGACCAGCGTCAACTGGCGCTGCTGGACAGCCGCAGCCAATGGAAAGTCCGCCAGGTCAGCCACGAGCGACGGGCCCTGGTCAACGAACTCACCCACAGCTACCGCTTCCTGACCCAGTTCGCCCGCACCGAGAAAACCGTCAGCCTGATCAACAAGCGCGATCTCAACGTGCTTGGCCGGCGGTTGTATGCAGCCTTCGAGCGCAAGGCCGACAAGGTCGAGTTCATCAACCCTGGCATCGCGCCGGACCTGGCCGAAGACACCCTGACGCTGGTCCAGTCACCCAACAAGAAAGAACCGGGGCAGAACCAGTGGGCGCTGTACAACGGCAGCCTCAACGCCCTGGAGTGGGAGAACTTCGCGCCGATCAAGCGCTGCCGCGAGCTGCTGGAACTGCTGACCTGGTGCCATCGCAACGGCGTAATCGACAGCAGCACGCGCCTGGCGCTGCACCCAGGCGACAGCGACCTGAGCGAGTTCGAACTGTTCAATCTGCTGGGCAGCCTGCAACAGTCCATCGCCCTGCCCTTGACCACCGTGGATGAAGCACAGTTGCTGCGCGCCAGCGTACCCAGCGAAGTGTTGATCCTGGTGAACGTCGGCGTCGACCCGCTCAAGCACCACCGCGACCTGAATATCCTGATGACCACCGAGCGCACCGACTCCCTGAGCTATGCCGGGGTCCGGGAGAACCTGGTGCTGACCCTCGACCAGGTCACGCTCAACAGTTGGAACGAGGTGCTGGTCAACCGTTTTGACGGCGAACACGCCCTGCTCGACTGCCTGCGCGATTACCTCAACGACCTGCCCGTCACCCAGCACCAGCCACGCTTGCAGGTGCGCTGTTTCTGCCACAACCGCGCCCAATTCATTGCGCGGCGCGTGGAAGAAGTCATCGACACGGCGCAGACCCTGCTGCTGAGCAGGCTCAATCACCGCTATCTGCTTCAGGTCCAGCAGCACTATCACGTGTTGGAGCTGGTGCCCGGCCAGGTCAATCACGTGGCGTTGGGCAGCCTGTCGGCGCTGATGGATTACCTGGGCGAGGAACTGACGGCCTACAGCCCCTTGCACCTGGACCCGATGGCCCTGGAGGACCATGACCTGGCGCTGATCCTGCCCATGGGCCAGCCCGAGTGCATCCAGGTGTTCTACCGCGTCGACGAAGACGAGGCCAATCTGTACGTGCTCGACGAGTTCAACGCACTGTGGCAACAACACGTGCCTTATCACGACGAACCAAGCCTGCTGGTGCCGCTGCAACGCTTTTTGCAGTCGGTGCTTTACCGTCGCGATGCCCTGCTGCCGCTGGATGCCGCCCAGCCGCAGACCCTGGAAACCCTGTACTACCAGTTATTGCCCTCAGGCAGCGGCCGGGCGCGACGGATCGAAGCGCGGCAAGCCCCGCAGATGCTGCTCAACAAGCCGTTCTATGACGTGCAGGCGATCATCGGCAAAGCGGCGCACGGGCAGGTGCACGTCACCCTGTACTGCGATCAGCAGGAGTTTTCCGAACTGGAGCATGGCGACCAACTGTTCCGCGTGGTCGCCAGGGAGATCGTCGAACAGCGCCGCGAGGCCCAGCGCTATCGCTGCTACATCACCGACCTGGACCTCTCGGGCCTGGTGGGCGACGGCGCCTGTTCAAGCAATTTGTACCTGCGCTACAAGGCCGACCTGGAACGCGCCCTGAACGAGGCACTGAACCAGGTCTGAGACGGGTTCAGAACGCGCAGTCGCCGCCATTGACCGGCTGCGACTCGACCTCCAGCAACGTCAGCTTCAGCGTCTTGCCACCCGGGGCCGGCCAGTCGATGTGCTGGCCGACCTTCAGGCCCAGCAACGCACTGCCCACTGGCGCCAGGATCGAGATCCGGCCTTCGTCGGCGTTCGCGTCCTGTGGATAAACCAGCGTCAGGTGATAGTCCTTGCCGCTGCTTTCTTCGCGACAGTGCACGCGCGAGTTCATGGTCACGACATCGGCAGGCACTTCTTCGTGGCCCACCACGTTCTCGGCGCGATCCAGTTCGGTTTGCAGCGCAATCACGCCCGGCAGCGTTTCATCAAGGCTGTCGATCAGGCGTTCCAGACGCTGTACGTCCAGACGGGTAAGGGTGATGGAAGGTGCGGTCATGATCCTGGCAGACTCCTTTCTTCTGCACAAAAAAAGCAAAACCCCGCCACAAAAAGGCGGGGTTTTCACGGACCTCGATGGATTGAGGCGTAACCGGACACTATCAGTAGGAGCTGACGAGTGCAACGAGGCTGCGATCTTGACCCGGGCAATTGAGCTTCAAGCGAAAACCGCAAAGATCAAGATCAAAAGATCGCAGCCTTCGGCAGCTCCTACAGGAGCCTGCGCTTTAGCGCCTCGGCGCAGATGACCCGCCGACGCTCGTCGTCGGCCGAGCGCCATTCGCGGATATCTTCCACGTGACGCAGACAACCGAGGCAGACCTTCTGTTCATCCAGCTTGCACACGCCGGTACACGGCGACGGTACGGCCGGGCTGACGTTGCTGTAGAGCGGCTTGGGTGGCCGTAGCGGGGCGGTCTGGCTCACGCCGTCACAGGCCTTCGAAATCGAGTTCCACGCCAGCCTGCTGCTTGACGATGCGCTCAAGCATTTCGCCCAACTGCTCTTCGCTCTTGTCGCACATCCAGCGCTCGCTTTCTTCGTCATAGTCGAAGTGAAAGCCACCGGAGACCGCCGCCAGCCACAATTGCCGCAACGGCTCCTGGCGACTGAAAATCAACTGGCTGCCGTTTTCGAACTTGACGGTGAGTACACCGGCGGAGATTTCCAGGTCAATGTCCAGGCCACTGTCATCGAACACATCCTCCAGCGTTTGCTGGGTCGCATCGACCAGATCGTGGAAACGGGCTTCAGTCAAACTCATTGCGGCAACCTCGAAAATGTCTGCTCATGCTCAAGCGCCGCAAGATACGGACGCTTCCCGGTGATTGCAAAGGATATACCCACTGGCGACCACCAGCGCCGCCGGACGGGCGCCCCGTTGCATAGGCAAGCTGACGGGTGGCCGGTATACTCCGGCGCAATTAAAGCATTTTCAAGGATTTCGCCATGAAGCGCCTGATCTCTTCCCTTGCTGCGCTCGTCGCGGTTGCCTGCCTCGTGACAGCCTGTGGTCAAAAAGGTCCGCTGTACCTGCCTGATGACAGCAAGTCTCCTGAAGAACAGGCCAAGTCGTCGCAGGCCAAATCCCACTCGCACGACACCCACACCACCACTTACTAAGGGAACGCCATGGACGCTTTTAACTACCGTGGCGGGGAGCTGTTCGCGGAGGGGGTTGCCCTGTCCGCGATCGCCGAACGTTTCGGCACGCCGACCTATGTCTATTCCCGCGCCCACATCGAAGCCCAGTATCGGACGTTCGCCGATGCCCTCGAGGGCATGCCGCACCTGGTGTGTTTCGCGGTAAAAGCCAACTCCAACCTGGGTGTGCTCAATGTCCTGGCGCGCCTGGGCGCCGGTTTCGACATCGTCTCCGGTGGCGAGCTCGAACGTGTGCTGGCCGCTGGCGGCAGCGCCGACAAAATCGTGTTCTCCGGCGTCGGCAAGACCCGTGAAGACATGCGCCGCGCCCTGGAAGTTGGCGTGCACTGCTTCAACATCGAGTCCACCGACGAGCTGGAGCGCCTGCAAATCGTCGCCGCCGAGCTGGGCGTCCGCGCGCCGGTCTCCCTGCGCGTGAACCCGGACGTCGACGCTGGCACCCACCCGTACATTTCCACCGGTCTCAAGGAAAACAAGTTCGGCATCGCCATTGCCGACGCCGAAGACGTGTACGTGCGCGCCGCCCAACTGCCGAACCTGGAAGTGCTGGGCGTCGATTGCCACATCGGCTCGCAACTGACCACCCTGGAGCCTTTCATCGATGCCCTCGACCGCCTGCTGGCGCTGGTCGACCGCCTCGGCGACTGCGGCATCTACCTGCGCCATATCGATTTGGGCGGCGGTGTCGGCGTGCGCTATCGCGATGAAGAGCCGCCACTGGTGGCCGACTACATCAAGACCGTGCGTGAGCGCCTCGACGGGCGTGACCTGGCGCTGATGTTCGAACCGGGCCGCTACATCGTCGCCAACGCCGGCGTGCTGCTGACCCAGGTCGAGTACCTCAAGCACACCGAGCACAAGGATTTCGCCATCGTCGATGCGGCGATGAACGACCTGATCCGCCCGGCGCTGTACCAGGCGTGGATGGACGTCACCGCCGTGCGTCCTCGCGACACCGCTGCGCGCAGCTACGACATCGTCGGGCCGATCTGCGAAACCGGTGACTTCCTGGCCAAGGGTCGGGAGCTGGCGCTGGAAGAAGGCGACTTGCTGGCCGTGCATTCGGCCGGTGCCTACGGGTTTGTCATGAGTTCCAACTACAACACCCGCGGCCGTTGCGCCGAGGTGCTGGTGGACGGTGATCAGGCATTCGAAGTGCGTCGCCGCGAGACGGTAGCCGAGTTGTTTGCCGGCGAAAGCCTGCTGCCGGAGTAAAACCATGCTGCTGCGTTTTACCAAGATGCACGGCCTGGGCAATGACTTCATGGTCCTCGACCTGGTCAGCCAGCACGCGCACATCCTGCCCAAGCACGCCAAGCAATGGGGGGACCGGCACACCGGTATCGGTTTCGACCAGTTGTTGATCGTCGAGGCACCCAATAACCCGGACGTGGATTTCCGTTATCGGATCTTCAACGCCGACGGTTCGGAAGTGGAGCAATGCGGCAATGGCGCGCGCTGCTTCGCCCGTTTCGTGCTGGACAAGCGCCTGACCGCCAAACGGCAGATCCGCGTCGAGACCAAAAGCGGCATCATCGAACTGGATGTGCGCAGCGACGGCCAGATCGGCGTCAACATGGGCGCTCCGCGCCTGGTACCGGCGGACATCCCCTTCCAGGCACCGGCCCAGGCCTTGAGCTATCAGGTGGACGTCGACGGCGCCACGGTGGAACTGGCAGCGGTTTCCATGGGCAACCCCCATGCCGTGCTGCGAGTGGCCGATATCAACAGTGCTCCGGTGCATGAGCTGGGGCCGAAAATCGAGCATCATCCGCGCTTCCCCGCGCGAGTGAACGTCGGTTTCCTGCAAGTCATCGACCGCCACCGCGCACAATTGCGCGTCTGGGAACGCGGTGCCGGGGAAACCCAGGCCTGCGGTACCGGCGCCTGCGCGGCCGCAGTCGCTGCGATCAGCCAGGGGTGGATGGATTCGCCGTTGTTGATCGACCTGCCTGGCGGGCGCCTGTCCATCGAATGGGCAGGCCCTGGCCAACCGGTGATGATGACCGGCCCGGCAGTGCGCGTATACGAAGGACAAGTTCGTCTTTGAGTGAGCCAAACCCATGACCGACCAGCCACAGGTTCCAGCCCCACAGCCCGACGAATCCCCCAGCCTGCCAGAAACCGCAGCAGTGGCGGCTTACCTGGAGGCTCATCCGGACTTCTTCGTCGAGCATGAAGAACTGCTCGCGACGATGCGCATCCCCCACCGGCGCGGCGACACCGTGTCGCTGGTGGAGCATCAGATGAAAATCCTGCGCGAGCGCAACATCGAAATGCGCCATCGTCTTTCGCACCTGATGGACGTGGCCCGGGACAACGACCGACTCTTCGACAAGACCCGTCGGCTGATCCTCGCCCTGATGGACGCCAGCACCCTCGAAGACCTGGTCATGAGCGTCGAAGACAGCCTGCGCCAGGATTTCCAGGTGCCCTTTGTCAGCCTGATCCTGTTCGGCGACAACGCCATGCCGGTGGGCCGCTGGGTGACCCACGCCGAAGCACAGACGGCCATCGGCGGCCTGCTCACGGAAGACAAAAGCGTCAGCGGCAGCCTGCGCGAGCATGAGCTGGACTTCCTGTTTGGCGAAGAACAACGCAAGCAGATCGGCTCCACCGCCGTCGTCGCCATCGCCCACCAGGGCGTGCACGGCGTGCTGGCCATCGCCAGTCGCGATCCGCAGCACTACAAGAGCTCGGTGGGCACGCTGTTTTTGAGCTACATCGCCGAAGTCACCGGCCGGGTGCTGCCACGGGTCGCTGGTTCGCTGCGCTCGGTACGCTGAGGATGGAACGGCAACTGGACGCCTACTGCGAACACCTGCGCAGTGAGCGCCAGGTGTCACCCCACACGTTGTCGGCCTATCGCCGCGACCTGGAAAAAGTACTGGGCTGGTGCCAGAAGCAGAACATCGGCAGCTGGGCGGCCCTGGACATCCAGCGCTTGCGCAGCCTCATCGCCCGCCTGCATCAACAGGGGCAATCCTCTCGCAGCCTGGCACGCCTGTTGTCAGCGGTACGCGGCCTGTATCACTACCTCAATCGCGAAGGCCTGTGCGATCACGACCCGGCCACCGGCCTGGCACCGCCCAAAGGCGAGCGCCGGCTGCCAAAGACTCTCGACACCGACCGCGCCCTGCAACTGCTCGAAGGCGCCGTCGAGGATGACTTCCTGGCACGGCGCGACCAGGCGATTCTCGAGCTGTTCTATTCTTCCGGCCTGCGACTTTCAGAGCTGACGGGGCTTAACCTGGATCAACTGGACCTGGCCGATGGCATGGTCCAGGTGCTCGGCAAGGGCAGCAAGACCCGCCTGCTGCCCGTCGGCCGCAAGGCCCGTGAAGCCCTGGAACAATGGCTGCCGCTGCGGGCGCTGACCAACCCCGCCGACGACGCGGTCTTCGTCAGCCAACAGGGGCGGCGCCTCGGCCCGCGGGCGATTCAGTTGCGGGTCAAGGCTGCCGGCGAACGGGAGCTGGGACAGAACCTGCACCCGCACATGCTCCGGCACTCCTTCGCCAGCCATTTGCTGGAGTCCTCCCAGGACCTGCGCGCCGTTCAAGAGCTGCTGGGGCATTCGGACATCAAGACCACCCAGATCTACACCCACCTGGATTTCCAGCACCTGGCGACGGTCTATGACAGTGCCCATCCCAGGGCCAAACGCATCAAGGGCGACGAATCATGACCATCGAGCTGATCACTTTCGACCTGGACGACACCCTGTGGGACACCGCCCCGGTGATCGCCAGCGCCGAAGCCATACTCCGCCAATGGCTGACCGACAACGCGCCGAACCTGGGCGGCGTGCCGGTGGAGCATCTTTTTTCGATTCGCGAGCAAGTGCTGCGCGAGGAGCCTGGGCTGAAGCACCGCATCAGTGCCCTGCGCCGACGGGTGCTGTTTCGCGCCCTGCAGGAAGCCGGCTACGACCAGTGGCAAGCCTCTGAACTGGCGGACCAGGCCTTCGAGACGTTCTTGCACGCCCGTCATCAGCTGGAGATTTTCCCCGAGGTGCAGCCCACCCTGGAGATCCTGGCCAATCATTTCGCCCTCGGTGTGGTCACCAATGGCAACGCCGATGTACGGCGCCTGGGGCTGGCGGACTATTTCAAATTCGCCCTGTGCGCTGAAGACATCGGCATCGCCAAGCCTGACGCCCGACTGTTCCACGAAGCCCTGCAACGCGGCGGCGCCACGGCGCAAACCGCCGTGCACATTGGTGATCACCCCGGCGACGACATCGCTGGCGCCCAACAGGCCGGCCTGCGCGCCGTATGGTTCAACCCGGCAGGCAAACCCTGGAATGCCGACCACGCGCCGGATGCAGAAATCCGCAGCCTGACCGAACTGCCAGGGTTATTGGCAGGGTGGCATCGCCAGCGCTGAACCCTGCTTCGCAGCCGCCGAAGCCCTTGGTGGGAGCGAGCCTGCTCGCGAAGGCGATCACCACCCGCCCGCTACCTGAGCCTCAACCCGATCCGTGGCGAGGGAGCTTGCTCCCGCTCGGCTGCGCAGCAGTCGCTAAACCGGTCAACGCGGTCCGCCTGGAGAGATGCCAGGGGCCCGCTTCGCAGGCCAACGGGAGCAAGCTCCCTCGCCACGGGTTCCTGAGTTGCCTGGGCGAAAGTCATCGCGAGCAAGCTCGCTCCCACCCCGGCTCTGCCGCGCACCGAAGCTCTGCGCCCAACACAAAACCCTGTGGGAGCGAGCTTGCTCGCGAAGGGGCGGCACATCCAACATTGATGTGACAGATAAACCGCTATCGCGAGCAAGCTCGCTCCCACAGGGGCTGCGCCTGGCCTGGGGATGGAATCGCACCCATGAAAAAGCCCGCAGCGACGGCGGGCTTTTTCAGCAAGCAATGAAGCCGGAACTCAGATAGGACGGCTGCCGTACTTGTTGTCAGGCTTCTTGGGCGGATCAGCGACCACGTTGGCCTCCACTTCCTGCACCTTACCGCCCCTGGCCAGGAATTCCTCCATGGCCTTGGCGAGCGCATCACGCTCCTTGTTCTTGGCCTCTACGCTTGGCAACTCGTCGACCGAAACGGCCGCCTTGGCCTTGCCTTTGGCGGTAGGAACCGGAACATCGGCCCCATCGTCGTCGGCAACGTCTTCCGCCGCCGCTTCAAGGCCCTCTTCGGCCTCGTCTTCGTCGCCTACTTCGAGGTCGTCGTTTTCCAGATCATCGTCGCTCATGTTCTACCTCATGACTTGCGAAAAGCAGATTAGTTATAGCCCAGCTTCGCCATCTGTTCGAAGGCTGCCAGAAAAAATTCAACATCCGCCGGCAATCAGCGGTTATGCCCCTTCACCGTACAAGGTGGCGAGGACTTTACGAGCACCGCCGTGATCACGGTGCTCGCCCAGATAAACACCTTGCCAGGTACCCAATGCCAGCCGTCCTGCCGTGACCGGCAGGCTGATCTGACAACCGAGCACACTGGCCTTGAAGTGTGCCGGCAGGTCGTCCAGGCCTTCGTCGTTGTGCTCATAGTCGGCGGTTCCTTGTGGGATCAGCCGATTGAAAAATCGTTCGAAGTCTCGACGTACCGCCGGATCGGCGTTCTCGTTGATGGTCAACGAAGCCGAGGTATGCTGCAGCCACAGATGCAACAGACCGACACGACACGCCTGGAGTTCAGGCAGGCCGGCAAGCAACTCGTCCGTCACCAGATGAAAGCCCCGAGGCCTGGCCCGCAGGGTTATCAGCGTCTGTTGCCACATACAGATCTCCGCACGTTCGGCGCGCATTCTAGCGCGCTCAGGGAAAAAACAAAGGGCCTAATATTCTTGCTTCGGTGTAAGCCTTTGGCGGTATAAAACCCCATGTCGCATCCACAACAAAAGGCGTCGGAAAAACCGCCGCACCTTGTGAGCAATGACAAATTCCAGACAAAAAAATGCCCGGCGAACCGGGCATTTTTTATTGCGTGTACTTACAGGTTGTAGCCACGCTCGTTGTGCTGGGCCAGGTCCAGGCCCACCGCTTCTTCTTCCTCGGTGACACGCAGACCCATGACGGCGTCCAGGACCTTGAGGATGATGAAGGTGACGATCGCGGTGTAGACCACCGTGAAACCCACGCCCTTGAATTGAATCCACACTTGCGCGCCGATATCGGTCACGGTGCCGAAGCCACCCAGGGCCGGTGCTGCGAACACACCGGTCAGGATCGCGCCGAGGATACCGCCGATGCCATGCACGCCGAAGGCGTCCAGGGAGTCGTCATAGCCGAGTTTGCGCTTGAGGGTAGTGGCGCAGAAGAAGCACACCACGCCCGCTGCCAGGCCGATGACCAGGGCGCCCATCGGGCCCACGGTGCCGGCAGCCGGGGTGATGGCAACCAGGCCCGCCACGACGCCCGAGGCGATGCCCAGTGCGCTTGGCTTGCCGTGGGTGATCCACTCGGCAAACATCCAGCCTAGCGCCGCCGCAGCGGTCGCGATCTGGGTCACCAGCATCGCCATGCCGGCAGTGCCGTTGGCGGCGACAGCGGAACCGGCGTTGAAGCCGAACCAGCCGACCCACAGCATGGCCGCGCCCATCAGGGTGTAACCCAGGTTGTGCGGCGCCATTGGCGTGGTCGGGAAGCCTTTGCGCTTGCCCAATACCAGGCACGCCACCAAGCCTGCGATACCGGCGTTGATATGCACCACGGTGCCGCCAGCGAAGTCCAGCACGCCCCAGTCCCACAGCAGGCCGCCGTTACCGGACCAGACCATGTGGGCAATCGGTGCATACACCAGGGTGAACCACACGCCCATGAAGATCAGCATGGCGGAGAACTTCATCCGCTCGGCAAATGCGCCGACGATCAGGGCCGGGGTGATGATGGCGAAAGTCATCTGGAAGGTGATGAACACCGCTTCGGGGAACAGCGCCGCCGGGCCGGTCAGGCTGGCTGGCGTGACGCCCGCCAAGAAGGCTTTGCCGAAACCGCCGATGAAGGAATTGAAATTGACGACGCCCTGCTCCATGCCGGTGGTGTCGAACGCAATGCTGTAGCCATAGATGACCCACAGGATGCTGATCAGACCGGTAATGGCAAAGCACTGCATCATCACGGAAAGAAGGTTTTTCGACCGAACCATGCCGCCGTAGAACAGCGCCAGGCCAGGAATGGTCATGAACAGTACAAGAATCGTGGCCGTGAGCATCCAGGCGGTATCGCCGGAGTTCAGGACTGGGGCTGCCGCTTCTTCTGCCATGGCCAAGCCAGGCATTGCGAAGGACAACAGGGCTCCTAGCCCTGCGAATTTACGCAGAGTCATATTGTTTTCTCCTGGGGCGTTGGGTTTGGCGGCTTAGATGGCGTCGGTATCGGTTTCGCCGGTACGGATGCGGATAGCCTGTTCCAGATTGACCACAAAGATCTTCCCGTCACCGATCTTGCCGGTGTTGGCGGCCTTGGTGATTGCCTCGATCACCCGATCAAGATCCTTGTCGTCAATGGCGACATCGATCTTCACCTTGGGCAGGAAATCGACCACGTACTCCGCGCCGCGATACAGCTCGGTGTGACCTTTCTGCCGACCGAAGCCTTTGACTTCAGTAACGGTAATGCCCTGCACGCCGATCTCGGACAACGACTCGCGCACGTCGTCCAACTTGAACGGTTTGATGATGGCAGTGACTAGCTTCATGAAACTTTCTCCCGAATTGGTGGACTTGCCCCAGGAAAACAAACCCGACTCAAGTCTAAGCGCAGTGCCTGGCTTTGTAACGCGTCGTCGGCCCAAGTTGCCCGACAGGTGCCAGTTAACTGATCCTGACGAAACTCCCCGTTCCGCCTGCTGCACTGCATTCGTCACAGCGACTGCATCAGTGCATGGGTCATCAGCCTCTAAGCAGAAACCTTGCCATCTGCACCAAACCCTCTGATTTCAGTCTCTTGGCCATCTGCTCGACGTGCGTTGCGCCATGAACCGCAGCGATACGCACAAAAACAGTGCAGCGATGCCCGGGCCCATGCGCGAAAAGCGTGCATCCCTGGCTTGCGAATTGACTATAGACACTGCGTGATACACTGCCCGCCATTGTTTTCAGGACACCTGCCATGCTTGCGCCCAAAGACCTCCTCGACGCCCTGAGCGGCCACGCTTCCCGCATCTTGAGTGGCGACACGCCGCTGCCCAAAAGCGAAATCGAAAGCCAGCTCAAGGCCCTGCTGCAAAGCGGCTTCAGCAAACTGGACCTGGTGAGCCGGGAAGAATTCGACAGTCAGATGGTCGTGCTGGCCCGGACCCGGGCGCGGCTCGAAAGCCTGGAGGCCAAGGTCGCGGAGCTGGAAGCGCGACTGGCTCCGGCACAGGAATAAGCAGCCCCTGCGGGCCACTCAACCACTCGCAGCGTGTTGAGATAGGACCGGGGCCTGTGCCAGCGGCAACTCCAGGATAAACACCGCGCCCCTGCCCGGCCCGGCGCTCTGCACGGTCAGATCGCCGCCCATCTCGTGCGCAGCCAGAATGCAGCTGTGCAGGCCAAAGCCGTGACCGTCGACACGCGTGGTGAAGCCGTGCTCGAACACCCGCGCAAGATTGTCCTGCGAAATCCCCTCGCCATTGTCCTCGATCTCGACCCGCATGCGCTCATCGTCAATGGTCTTCAGGCGCAGGATGATCTGCGGCGGCCGGTTCGTACCCGCGTCCAGCGCCTGCTTGGCGTTGTTGATCAGATTGACCAGGATCTGCAGCACTCGGTGCTTGTCCAGCGGCATTTGCGGGATATCACTGAACTCCTTGATCAGCGTGATGTGGTGGCGGGCCAGGGACACATCACAAATGCGCACGACATCCTCGACCAGCTCTCGCAACGAGCCCGGCTCCAGCACGCTGGCGTTGCCGGCATAGGATTGCTGGGTGGCGACGATTTCCTTGATGTGGTCGATTCGGCGAGTCAATTGCGCCAACTCGGCGATCATGCCCTGCTGCTCGACGGCCAGCGCATCGGCCAGCTTGTCGAGATAGTCCGGTAGCGCGCGCCCTTTCGGATCGCTGTTGATGAAGTCACCAAGGTCATCGGGATGCTCCTTCATCAACTGGGCGACCTTGGCCACCCCTGGCCCCTTGGAGGTGTGCACCTTCTCGTAGAGGACCTGGGCTGACACATTGACGCTATTGAGCACATTGCCCACGTTGTGCAGCACATTGGTGGCGATCTCCGCCATGCCGGCCCGGCGCGCGGTGGTGACCAGTTCGGCCTGGGCCTCGCGCAACTCGTCGTTGACCTTGGCCAATTGCTTCGGACTGGGGATCTTCAGGGCCGCCGGCACCAGCCGGACCAGCAGGATGGCGGTAATCACCGAGGCAATCGCGGTGATCACCTTGACCAGCGCCGTCAGCCAGTAATAAGGCTGCCAGATAGTCAGGATCTCCATCACATGGCTGGTCCCGCAGGCCAGGATAAACACGCCAAATGCCGCGAGCATCCAGTCAAACGGCACGTCCTTGCGCTTGTGGATAAAGTACAGGAGCGTGAAGGGGATGGTGACGTAGGACAGGGCGATCAAGCCATCGGCGATCACATTGGTCCACAGCAGGTCCGGACGCCACATGTAGCAATGCCCGTGGGGCATGAAGCGCTTGTCGGTTAACAGCGCCAGCAGATCGTTCATGGCCACTTCCTCGTTGTGCCGTTGATACCGCCAAGTGCCGACTGGGCAAATCGGAGTCTAGCAGAGGGACCTTCCCGGCATTTTGCGTGGCCAGGCGAGGCGGTGATATCCGCTACCGCATCACGCTTGCCGCCCCTCGGCTGTCACTTGCCCTCGAAACATCCTGCCAAATTTTCTCCCTTCAATTGCCGCGCCCAAGTTCATCCCCACGACTAACCTTGCAGAGCCGCAGGACGCGGCGCCCTATTCACTCAAGGAATGATTCATGTCGCTTGCCATCGTCCACAGCCGCGCCCAAGTAGGGGTCGAGGCTCCTGCCGTTACCGTTGAAGTCCACCTGGCCAATGGCTTGCCGTCGCTGACGATGGTTGGCCTGCCGGAGGCGGCGGTGAAGGAAAGCAAGGATCGGGTACGCAGCGCGATCATCAATTCGGGGCTGAACTTCCCGGCACGACGCATCACCTTGAACCTGGCGCCGGCAGACCTGCCAAAGGACGGCGGACGCTTCGACCTGGCCATTGCCTTGGGGATCCTGTCGGCCAGCGTGCAGGTGCCAACCCTGACGCTGGACGACGTGGAATGCCTCGGTGAACTGGCCTTGTCCGGCGCGGTACGACCGGTGCGCGGGGTATTGCCCGCGGCGCTGGCGGCGCGCAAGGCCGGGCGCATGCTGGTGGTGCCGCGGGCCAATGCCGAGGAGGCCTGCCTGGCCTCGGGGCTGAAGGTGATCGCCGTGGACCATCTGCTCGAAGCGGTGGCCCACTTCAATGGGCACACACCGGTCGAGCCTTTCGTTTCCAATGGGCTGCTCTCGGCCAGCAAGCCCTACCCCGACCTGAACGAAGTTCAAGGCCAGGCCGGGGCCAAGCGGGCCTTGCTGATTGCTGCAGCGGGGGCTCATAACCTGTTGTTCAGCGGGCCACCGGGCACCGGCAAGACATTGCTCGCGAGCCGTCTGCCGGGGTTGTTGCCCCCCTTGGCCGAGAGTGAGGCGCTGGAAGTCGCGGCCATCCAGTCGGTGGCCAGTTGCGTGCCGTTGAGCCATTGGCCGCAGCGCCCGTTTCGCCAGCCACACCACTCGGCTTCCGGCCCGGCGCTGGTGGGTGGCGGGTCAAAACCGCAGCCAGGGGAAATCACCCTCGCCCATCATGGCGTGCTGTTTCTGGATGAATTGCCGGAGTTCGACCGCCGGGTGCTGGAGGTCCTGAGAGAGCCGCTGGAATCTGGGCACATCGTGGTTTCTCGCGCCCGCGACCGAGTACGCTTCCCGGCGCGTTTCCAGTTGGTAGCGGCGATGAACCCCTGCCCCTGTGGATATCTTGGCGAACCCAGCGGCCGTTGCTGCTGTACACCGGACATGGTGCAGCGTTACCGCAACAAACTCTCCGGGCCGCTGCTGGACCGCATCGACCTGCACCTGACCGTTGCCCGGGAAGCCACGGCGTTGAACCCCAAGCGCGAATCCGGAGACGATACCGCCACGGTCGCCGAGCAGGTGGCCGAAGCCCGGGAACGTCAGCACAAGCGCCAAGGCTGCGCCAACGCCTTCCTCGATCTGCCGGGGTTGCGTCAGCATTGCAAGTTATCCACAACCGATGAAACCTGGCTGGAAACCGCCTGCGAACGGCTGACCCTGTCGTTGCGCGCCGCCCACCGCTTGCTCAAGGTCGCCCGGACGCTGGCGGACCTGGAGCAAGCGGGATGTATCCGCCGCGAGCATCTGGCCGAAGCATTGCAGTATCGGCCAACTACCCCCTGAACCGCCTTATGGTTTGCTCAGGTCCACCAACGGTGTTTCCCGAACCTCGGTTTTTTGACCGTTCTGGATGGTATCGATGCGCTTGAGAGCCTTATCCACAGCGCCCTTGTCCGCCAACAGGCTGTAGTGGATCTGGAACTGCTTGTGCTCTTTCGGCGCGATGGTAGGAACCAGACCCAGGGGGCGCTGATAGCGGCGGTTATAGGAAAAACTGGTGCCGGGCTCCAGCCCGGTCACGTAGCCCTGGCCCTGGGTGTCGGTGTTTTTCCACAGGGAGAACACCGGAAGCGTGCTGGTGTTGAAGCCCACAGACACACCGAGGCTACCGGCCTTGTTGTGCAGCACGGTGAGTGTGTCGCCCTTGGCGTCAGCGTATGGCACGACGTTGTAGACGGTTTCGTCGTAATCCTTGGTCGGGCCCCGGTAGGTTTGCCAATCGGACAAATCGCCCTTGGCTTTGTCGTTGAACGGCGAGACCTGCTTGACCGGTGCCACGAAACGGGCGCCCTGCTCCAGGAACGGCGTACTGAAGTTGCTGTGGTAGAGCGCTTGGTATTCCTTCGGATAATCGCCGTTGTTGGTCAGCGTGTCGCTGAGCGCGAACGTCACGCTGCCGGGTTCGGTGACCAGTTCGGTCTGCACCGAGAAGTCGACCTTCTTGAACGCCTGCTCCTTCAACTCGCCCCGCAGGGTGATGGCGTAGGGCGGCTTTTCATCGATATGCAAGGTGACTTTGTTGGCTGGAATGTTGGCAGCGCGACCATGCAGGGTCAGCAGCTCACCGTTGTCCATGCCGGGATGGCCGACCCACTCGTAGCCGCAACGGGTGACCAGCTCGTTGAACCCTTCGAGCCAGCCCAGGCCGCCTCGGCCATTGAGTTCGATGAACGCCGGATTGACCACTTCCTTGACGGGCGAATCCCAACCCATGCGCACATTCCCGACCGAAGCCTGCAGCACGTTCATGCCACGGGTCGGGACGACTGAAAGCTTCAGGGTGCCATTGTCGATGTCGACGATGCTGACGCCTTCCTGGCGGCCGCCGTGCAGGGTGCGCATCGTCACGGAAAAGGGTTTGCCGGTCTTCACGCCGAGTTGCTGGCTGGTGATTTGCCAGGGTTGAGCGGCTTTATCCGTATCCAGCAAGACGTAGTCCCAAGCCATCGCATGGGAGGCAGCGCCCAAGGCGCCAAGGGTGATGAGAAGTTTGAGCGGAGTCATGGTCACGACCTTTTATTGGAGTTGTGCGGTTTTTATAGACTTGAAGAAACGTTTCAGCAAGCTTAAAAACAGCAATATTCTTAAAAAAGAAACGACACTAGGGTGGCAGCTTTTGTGGGAGCGAGCTTGCTCGCGATAGCGGTGGGTCAGATTGAGATGACGTTGGCCGGGCGGCCGTCATCGCGAGCAAGCTCGCTCCCACCCTGATTCCCGGCGGACGCCAGGAGTGGGATCACCGCAAATTCCCTTGTGGGAGCGAGCTTGCTCGCGATAGCGGTGGGTCAGATTGAGATGATGTTGGCTGGGCGGCCGTCATCGCGAGCAAGCTCCCACTGGAGTATGGGTGAACTTGCTCATGACGGGATGCCTCAGCGGAACCGATCAACCTCTTGGCGCAGGTCCTGGGCCAGTTTTTCCAGTTCCTTGGCGGTGAGCGCCAGGTTCGAGACCACCTGGCGCTGTTCGCTGTTGGCCATGGCAATGCTTTGCAGGTTGCTGCTGAGCAGGGTCGCGGTGCTGCTTTGTTCCTGGGTGGCGGTGGTGATCGCCGCAAATTGCTGGCCGGCCGAGCGGCTTTGCTCGTCGATGCGCGCCAGGGCCGTGGCCACGTTGGCGTTGCGCGACAGGCCTTCCTGCATCAACAGGTTGCCCTGCTCCATCGTGCTGATGGCGTTGCCGGTTTCCTGCTGGATGCTGTTGATCATGCTGGAAATTTCGTCAGTGGCCTGGCGAGTGCGGGAAGCCAGGCTGCGGACCTCATCGGCCACCACGGCGAAACCACGGCCCTGCTCGCCTGCACGGGCGGCTTCGATGGCGGCGTTCAAGGCCAGCAGGTTGGTCTGCTCGGCGATCGAGGTGATCACACCCACGATGCCACCGATTTCCTGGGAACGCTGACCCAAGGTATTGATAACCGTGGCGGTGCTGTTCAGCGCGCCGGCAATTTGCTCCAGGGACGACGACGCTTCGTCCATCGAGGTCCGGCCAATGCGGGTCTGCTGGGCGTTCTCCTGGGCCAGGCGCTCGGTGTTACCCATGTTGTCGGCAATGTCCAACGACGTTGCGCTGAACTCTTCCACTGCGCCGGCCATGCTGGTGATTTCGCCGGATTGCTGTTCCATGCCTTCATACGCCCCGCTGGACAACCCCGACAGGGCCTGGGCACGGCTGTTGACCTCCTGGGAGGCCTTGCGGATGTGCTCGACCATAGTCGACAAGGCCTGGCTCATCTGGTTGAAGGCACGGGCCAACTGACCGATCTCATCATGGCTCGACACATTCAGGCGCACGCTCAGGTCACCGGCGCCCAAGGCTTCGGCCTGGCGCACCAGGTCCCCCAGCGGTGCCAGTTTGCTGCGCAGCAACCACATCGCCGAGCCGACCGCCAACAACATCGCCAACAGGCTACCAATGGCCAGTTGCGTACCGACGCTCCAGGTCACGGCGCGAATCTCGGTTTTGGGCATGCTCGCCACCACCGCCCACGGCCCACCTTCGAACGGTACGGCAACGCTGTAGAAATCTTCGGCGGTATCGGTCCAGAACGCGCCCTTGCCCGGCTTCTTGACCAGGCCAACGATGGTCGCGCTCGCCTGGTCCAGCGCCTGCACGCCGGCCGGCGGCACCAGCCACTTGTTTTGTTCGTCCAGCAGGGCCAACGAACCGGTTTGGCCAATGCGGAAGCGCTTGAGGTTTTCGAACTGCGCGTTCTGCGCATCGGTGTAGTCGAAGCCTACGTACAGCACGGCAATGATCTTGCCGCTGCTGTCACGTACAGGCGTGTACTGCGACATGTAGTAACGTCCGAACAGCAAGGCTCGACCAATGTAGCTCTGCCCGCTGATCACCGGACCGTAGGCAGGGCCGGCGCGGTCGAGCACGGTACCAATGGCCCGCGTACCGTCCTGCTTGGTCAATGACGTGCTGACGCGGATGAAGTCATCGCCGTTGCGCACGAAGACCGTCGCCACCCCGGCGGTCATTTGCTTGAACTCATCCACTTCCTTGAAGTTGTTGTTCAACACTTCGCTGCCCAGGCTCAAGCCTGGGGTTTGTACGCCCGCCACCGTCACCGGCTGGTCCGGATGCACGCTCAGGCCCGCGCCGAAGCGCTTCTCGAACAGACCGGCCAACCGCTGAGTGCTCTCGCGCAAGGTGCTGTGGAACGTATTGAGCTGATCGGCCATCAGGCGCGCTTCGCTGGCCAAATGTTCTTCACGGGTGGCGAGGTTGGCAGCGTCCAGCGAACGCAGGGCGAAGACGGTACTGCCGGAGATCACGACCGCCAATATCACAGCGAGGGCAAGGCCTAGCTGTGAGGCGATCCGGGCACGGGGTTGAGACATGACGGCTCCTGGCCGAGAGACCGGATCATCCTGATCACGCTCGCACGCTCGGCATTTTATTCGGGGTGAGGTGTAAGTTGGCCTTTCTGAACGAAGGTTCCATCTTCACGGATTCGGCGGCAAAGCCAAATACTTGAGCGGCTTGGACGGATTAATGTCAAGTGGCTAGCACGCCAATTGCAACGTTTCAGCCCAGACGCTGCACGTCGGGCAGTTGCATGGCCTTCACCTCACCTTGGAGGAAGTCGCTGAGCCGGCGCAAACGTTCACCTCCCGGCCGGGTTTTCGGCCAGACCAGGTAATAGTGTTCACCGCTGGCGACAGCCGTCGGCCATGGCAGGCTCAGGCGTCCCTGGGCGACATCCTCGGCCACCATCAGCAGATCGCCCATGGAGACTCCATAGCCACGTGCCGCCGCGATCATGCCCAGCTCCAGGGTATCGAATACCTGCCCCCCCTTGAGCGAGACCTTGTCGGACAGGCCCATGCGTTGTAGCCAATTGCGCCAGTCCCGGCGATCCGGCGTGGGGTGCAGCAGTTCAGCGCTGGCCAACCGCGCCACATCCCAGGGCTGGTCGTTCAGCAGGTTCGGCGCGCCCACCGGGATCAATTCTTCGGAAAACAGCAAACTGGCCTCCCAGTCCGCCGGAAAGTGCCCGTTGCCCAGCAATACGGCGCAATCGAAGGGCTCGACGTTGAAGTCCACCGCGTCGATGTCCATCCAGGCACTGGTCAGTTGTACCTCGTTGCCAGGCTGCAAATGCCGGAAGCGACTCAAGCGCGCCAACAACCAGCGCATGGTCAGCGTGGAAGGCGCCTTCATGCGCAGGATGCCATCCTCGCCATGCAAGGTGTGGCAGGCCCGCTCCAGCGCCATGAAGCCCTCACGTACGCCCGGCAACAGCAACCGCGCCGCCTCGGTCAATTGCAGGTTGCGGCCGCTGCGCAGGAACAGCCGACAGGCAAAGTGATCTTCCAGCGTGCGAATGTGCCGGCTGACGGCGCTCTGCGTGATCGACAGCTCTTCAGCGGCGCGGGTGAACGAGCTGTAGCGCGCCGCGGCTTCGAATGCCCGCAGCGCATAAAGAGGAGGAAGACGACGAGACATCGCAAAAGCTCCATGGCGTTGTTTGCAAACCCTACCAGAAACGTATTCAGCATGAGTTTTAATCATGCCAGCGATCTTTTTTATCCCTTTGTGCAATCCGCCGAGAGCGCCGAGAATCGTTGCTTTACTGCCTTGTTTGAACATGGAGCGTGATGATCATGCGGCATCCTGTGCGTACCGAACTCTGGGCCATCCTGCGGCTGGCGGGGCCGTTGATTGCCTCGCAGTTGGCGCACATGCTGATGGTGCTCACCGACACCGTGATGATGGCGCGCCTGAGTCCTGAAGCCTTGGCCGGCGGCGGGCTTGGGGCGGCCACCTATTCGTTCGTATCGATCTTCTGCATCGGCGTGATCGCCGCGGTGGGTACCCTGGTCGCGATCCGCCAGGGCGCAGGCGATGTCGAAGGCGCCACCCGGTTGACCCAGGCCGGACTGTGGCTGGCCTGGCTGATGGCGCTGATGGCCGGGTTGCTATTGTGGAACCTCAAGCCGGTGCTGCTGATGTTCGGCCAGACCGAAACCAACGTGCTGTCCGCCGGACAGTTCCTGCTGGCGCTGCCGTTCGCCCTGCCCGGCTACTTGAGCTTCATGGCCCTGCGCGGCTTCACCAGCGCCATCGGCCGGGCCACACCGGTCATGGTGATCAGCCTCGGCGGGACGGTGGCCAACTTCCTGCTCAACTACGCGCTCATCACCGGTATGTTCGGCCTGCCGAAACTCGGCTTGATGGGGATCGGCCTGGTCACGGCCATCGTTGCCAACTGCATGGCCCTGGCGCTGGCCTGGCATATCCATCGGCACCCGGCCTACCGCGCCTATCCATTGCTCGACGGCCTGTCGCGGCCCAATCGCCAGTACCTCAAGGAACTGTGGCGCCTGGGCCTGCCGATTGGCGGCACCTACGCGGTGGAGGTCGGGCTATTTGCGTTCGCCGCGCTGTGCATGGGCACCATGGGCAGCACGCCGTTGGCAGCCCACCAGATCGCACTGCAAATCGTCTCGGTGGCGTTCATGGTGCCGGCCGGAATGTCCTACGCCATCACCATGCGCATCGGCCAACACTACGGTGCCGGGCAACTGCTGATGGCACGCCTGGCCGGTCGGGTCGGGATCGGCTTTGGCGCGGCCGCCATGCTGGCGTTCGCCATGGTGTTCTGGCTGCTGCCCCATCAATTGATCGGCTTGTTCCTGGACCACGACGACCCGGCGTTTCGCGAGGTGATCAACCTGGCTGTGAGCCTGCTGGCGGTGGCGGCGTGGTTCGAGCTGTTCGATGGCACGCAAACCATCGCCATGGGCTGCATTCGCGGGCTCAAGGACGCCAAGACCACCTTCCTGGTGGGCCTGGGTTGCTATTGGCTGATCGGCGCGCCGGCGGCGTGGTGGATGGCGTTCCACCTGAACTGGGGCCCGACCGGCGTCTGGTGGGGCCTGGCCCTGGGGCTGGCCTGCGCAGCCGTGAGCCTGACAGCGGCGTTTGAATGGAAGATGAAGCGGATGATTCGCAGTGAACCCGGACGGCAGCGTTTCGAGGCCATCCAGGCCGATTGAGACGTATCCCCCTGGGGGAGCGAGCTTGCTCGCGATAGCGGTGTGTCAGTCAAACTAAATGGGACAGACCTATCGCCATCGCGAGCAAGCTCGCTCCCACAGGGGTTTGTGTCAGCTGATTTCCAGCATCGATTGCTGATCACCCTCGAACGTCAAGTACTCAACCAACTCCGGCAACGGCAACGGTTTGCTGATCAGGAAACCCTGCACCTGATCGCAACCGAAGCCGCGTAGCAGGTCCAGTTGTTCCTGGGTTTCCACACCTTCGGCCACCACCTCCAGGTTGAGGTTGTGCGCCAGGTTGATCATCGCGTGCACCAGTTTGCGGTTCTCTTCGCGCTGCTCCATGCCACCGACGAAGCTCTTGTCGATCTTGAGCAAGGCGATCGGCAGGCTGTTGAGGTGCACGAACGAGGAGAAGCCGGTGCCGAAGTCGTCCAGGGAGAAGCGTACCCCCAGGCGGCCCAGGGCATCCATGGTCTGCTTGACCAGCTCGCTGCGGCGCATGACGGCGGTTTCGGTGAGCTCGAACTCCAGCCATTGCGCCTCGACACCCCGCTCGGCAATCAGCCGGCTCAAGGTCGGCAGCAACTGGCTGTCCTGGAACTGTCGGAACGACAGGTTGACCGCCATGTGCAACGGTGCCAGCCCACGCTCGCGCAGGGCCTGCATGTCCCGCAGCGCCCGGGAAATCACCCAGTAGCCCAGCGGCACGATCAGGCCGCTCTGTTCGGCCAGCGGCACGAACTCACTCGGTGGCAGCAAGCCACGTTCGCCGTGACGCCAGCGTACCAACGCTTCGAGGCCGACAATGTGGCCGCCATCGAGGTTCAGCCGTGGCTGGTAATGCAGTTCCAGCTCGTCACGGCGCAGTGCCCGGCGCAGTTCGCTTTCCAGGTCGGCGAGGCTGCGGGCGTTGCGATTGATGCGCTCGTTGAAAATATGAAAGGTGCAGCCCTGGGTGCTCTTGGCCTGCTGCATGGCGATGTGGGCGTGCCACATCAGGGGATCGGCGCCAGCCTGGGCGCGAGCGTGGGCAACACCCAGGCTGCAGCCGATCAGCAGGCTTTCACCGTCCACCCAATAGGGTTCGGCCAAGGCTTCGGTAATACGCTCGGCCATCCACTCGGCCCGCTGTGGTGCGCGGCGAGTGTCGATCAGCAGGGCGAATTCATCACTGCCCAACCGTGCCAATTGATCGCCGGCCTCGAGCGAGCTCTTGAGCCGCGACACCACTTGCAGGATCAAGCGGTCACCAGCCTGGTGGCCGAGGGCGTCGTTGGCGTGACGAAAGTTGTCCAGGTCCAGGTGACCGAGCGCCAGGCCACGGCCGTCGTTTTCCGCCAGGCGCGCCGCCAGCAGCGTCTGGAAACCCTGGCGATTGGCGATGCCCGTCAATGGGTCCTGTTCGGCGAGGCGCTGCAAGGTGTTTTCCAGCACGCCGCGTTCGCGCACATGGCGCAGGCAACGACGCAGGGTCGCGCTGTCGAGTACATCACGCACCAACCAGTCGCTGACACCGTCGGGGGCAACCGCCGGCTCGTGCTCAAGCAACAGGATCGTCGGCAGGCTGCAACGGCCCGGCGCCGGCTGCAACGCCGCAACGGTCAGCAACACCGCGTTGCGATTATCTTCGAACAGGCTGCTGACTGACTCCCAGCTCGGGGCACTGATCAACACGACCGAGGGCCCCAAGGGCGCCAGGCACTCGCGCAATATTGCTGACCACGCAGGCTCTTGGGCCAATAACAGCAAACGCAAGGGTTCGACAGGCGTTGACAAGCTGACTCCCTAGACTCTGCAAGGTGGTAGGCGCCGGGCATTATGACGCGCCGATGGGCAATGACCAATGCCAATGGTTCTCAAACACGCGGTTTTGGTGGTTTTTTTCCACTCCCAAATCCTGCGCTGAACGCAATTGGCCCCACATCCTGCGTGAAAGTAGCGGAAGCGGCAAATGACAATGCGCTGTGCGTCACAAGTCGGACAGAGCAGCACAATTCTCTGAGCCTGTTAAAATGCCGGCCCATTTCGCAAACGACTCCCTGACTCTGTCATGTCCCGACTCAATCCCCGGCAGCAAGAAGCCGTGAACTATGTCGGCGGCCCTCTTTTGGTGCTCGCCGGTGCAGGCTCCGGCAAGACCAGCGTAATCACCCGCAAGATTGCGCACCTGGTCCAGAATTGTGGCATCCGCGCCCAGTACATCGTCGCCATGACCTTCACCAACAAGGCCGCCCGGGAAATGAAGGAACGGGTCGGCGGCCTGCTGCGCGCCGGCGAAGGCCGCGGCCTGACGGTCTGCACCTTCCACAACCTGGGCCTGAACATCATCCGCAAGGAACACGCGCGGCTGGGCTACAAACCGGGCTTCTCGATTTTCGACGAGACCGACGTCAAGGCCCTGATGACCGACATCATGCAAAAGGAATACTCGGGCGACGACGGCGTGGATGAGATCAAGAACATGATCGGCGCCTGGAAAAACGACCTGATCCTGCCGCCCGAGGCCCTGGAAAACGCCCGCAACCCCAAGGAGCAGACCGCCGCCATCGTCTACACCCACTACCAGCGCACGCTCAAGGCGTTCAACGCGGTGGACTTCGACGACCTGATCCTCTTGCCGGTCAAGCTGTTCCAGGACCACGCCGACATTCTCGAAAAATGGCAGAACAAGGTCCGCTACCTGCTCGTGGACGAATACCAGGACACCAACGCCAGCCAGTACTTGCTGGTGAAGCTGCTGATCGGTACGCGCAACCAGTTCACCGTGGTAGGCGACGACGACCAGTCGATCTATGCCTGGCGCGGCGCGCGGCCGGAAAACCTGATGTTGCTCAAGGAAGACTATCCGTCGCTCAAAGTGGTGATGCTGGAGCAGAACTACCGCTCCACCAGCCGCATCCTGCGCTGTGCCAACGTGCTGATTTCCAACAACCCCCACGAGTTCGAAAAACAACTGTGGAGCGAGATGGGCCACGGCGACGAGATCCGCGTGATCCGTTGCCGCAACGAAGACGCCGAAGCCGAGCGCGTGGCCATGGAAATCCTCAGCCTGCACCTGCGCACCGACCGGCCGTACAGCGATTTTGCGATCCTGTACCGCGGCAACTACCAGGCCAAGCTGATCGAGCTGAAACTGCAGCATCACCAGATCCCTTATCGCCTGTCGGGGGGCAACAGCTTTTTCGGACGCCAGGAAGTGAAGGACCTGATGGCCTACTTCCGCCTGATCGTGAACCCGGACGACGACAACGCCTTCCTGCGGGTGATCAACGTGCCGCGCCGGGAAATCGGTTCGACCACCCTGGAAAAACTCGGCAACTACGCCACCGAGCGCAAGATCTCGATGTACGCCGCCACCGATGAAATCGGTCTGGGCGAACATCTGGACAGCCGCTTCACCGACCGCCTGGCGCGCTTCAAGCGCTTCATGGACAAGGTTCGCGAACAGTGCGCCGGGGAAGATCCGATTTCAGCACTGCGCAGCATGGTGATGGACATCGACTACGAGAACTGGCTGCGCACCAACAGCTCCAGCGACAAGGCTGCCGACTACCGCATGAGCAACGTCTGGTTCCTGATCGAGGCGCTGAAGAACACCCTGGAAAAAGACGAAGACGGCGACATGACGGTCGAGGACGCCATCGGCAAACTCGTGCTGCGCGACATGCTCGAGCGCCAGCAGGAAGAGGAAGACGGCGCCGAAGGTGTGCAGATGATGACGCTGCACGCCTCCAAGGGCCTGGAATTCCCCTACGTGTTCATCATGGGCATGGAAGAAGAAATCCTGCCGCACCGCTCCAGCATCGAGGCCGACACCATCGAGGAAGAACGGCGCCTGGCCTATGTCGGGATTACCCGCGCCCGCCAGACGCTGGCCTTCACCTTCGCCGCCAAGCGCAAGCAATACGGCGAAGTGATCGACTGCGCCCCCAGCCGCTTTCTCGATGAACTGCCGCCGGATGACTTGGCCTGGGAAGGCAACGACGACACGCCGACGGAAGTCAAAGTCGTTCGCGGCAACAGTGCCCTGGCGGATATACGCGCGATGTTGAAGCGTTAGAATCGACTACTTTTTTCCACCAGGCTTTTTAAATCCAGACGCTGAAGGCGTCACCAGAGGAGGCTTCATGGAAGCCCTGCACCAGAAAATTCGCGAGCAAGGCATCGTGCTTTCCGATCAGGTCCTGAAAGTCGACGCGTTCCTGAACCATCAGATCGACCCGCAGTTGATGAAGCTGATCGGCGACGAATTTGCCGCGTTGTTCAAGGACTCGGGCATCACCAAGATCGTCACCATCGAAGCCTCAGGGATTGCCCCGGCGATCATGACCGGGCTGAACCTGGGCGTACCGGTGATCTTCGCCCGCAAGCAACAGTCCCTGACCCTGACGGAAAACCTGCTGTCGGCCACCGTGTATTCGTTCACCAAGAAAACCGAAAGCACCGTCGCCATCAGCCCGCGTCACCTGACCAGCAGCGACCGGGTGCTGATCATCGATGACTTCCTGGCCAACGGCAAAGCCTCCCAGGCGCTGATCTCCATCATCAAGCAGGCCGGCGCGACTGTCGCCGGGCTGGGGATCGTGATCGAGAAGTCATTCCAGGGCGGCCGCGCGGAACTGGATGCCCAGGGTTACCGCGTCGAGTCGTTGGCGCGGGTGCAATCCCTGGCTGGCGGGGTCGTGACCTTCATCGAATAACCCTGTGCCTCCTGTGGGAGCGAGCTTGCTCGCTCCCACAAGGGTTTCAGGTGGGTCGCCAAGGCGCGGTGGCCTTGAGCCCCGCCAGCAGCAACCGCTGAAACAACTCCTCCTTCAGCCCTTCAGGGCTGGCCAGCTGCATCCGCTCCAGATGCCCGGCAAACTCCCAGGGCTGCGGCGCATCGAGCGCGGCTTTGCCCAACTCCAGGATCTCGGTGAGCTTGAACTTGCTCTTGAGCCAGTTCAGCGCCCGCAACAGGTCGCGCTCGACCTCATCGAAATCACACCCCAGCGGGTACTCGGGAAACAGGTTCGGATGGCGTGCCTGGATCGCCTGCAAGCGTTCCGATGTGTTGTCGGCGAAGCGCGGGTCGAGGCGGAAATCCTTCGGCAACTTGCCGGCGGTTTGCGCCTGCTCGATCAACCCGGGCTGGAAGCGTGAATCGCTGATGTTCAGCAACGCCTCGATCACCGCCGCGTCGGTCTTGCCTCGCAGGTCGGCGATGCCGTACTCGGTCACCACGATGTCGCGCAAGTGCCGGGGAATCGTGCAATGGCCGTATTCCCAGACAATGTTCGAGCTGATCTCGCCCCCGGCTTCACGCCAACTGCGCAGCAGCAGGATCGAACGCCCGCCTTCCAGCGCATGGCCCTGGGCAACGAAGTTGTACTGCCCGCCCACGCCGCTGAGCACCCGCCCGTCTTCCAGCTGATCGGCCACCCCGGCCCCCATCAGGGTCATGGTGAAGACCGTATTGATGAAACGGGCGTCGAGGCGTTGCAGGCGCTTGAGCTGTTCCTGGCCGTACAGCTCGTTGATGTAGCTGATGCGCGTCATGTTGAATTCGAGAAGACGGCTTTGCGGCAACTCGCGCAGGCGTTCATAAAAACTGCGCGGCCCGAGGAAGAATCCGCCGTGTATGCAGATGCCGTCGGGTTGCGCCGCCTCGTCGAGGGTGCCGGCGTTGGCCCGTTCCTGGGTCGGAACGTCGGGGTAGACCTTGCGCCGGACGATTCCGGCCTCGGCCAGCACCAGCAAACCGTTGACGAACATTTCACTGCAACCGTACAGCCCTTTGGCAAACGGTTCGACCCCGCCTTCACGCTCGATCAGTTGCGCCCACTGGCTAAGGTTCAGGTCCGCCAGCAGCGCCTGGTAACCGGCATTATCGGCCTGGCGTGCGAGCAGCGCCGCCGCCAGCGCATCGCCCATGGCGCCGATGCCGATCTGCAGCGTCCCGCCGTCGCGCACCAGGGTACTGGCGTGCAGGCCGATCAGATGGTCCTGGAAGCCCACCGGCATGTTCGGCGTGGAAAACAACGTGTGGCTGTCCTTCTCGTCGATCAACAGGTCGAAAGCGTCGATACCGACTTCCGCGTCGCCGGGCATGTAGGGCAAATCGCTGTGCACCTGGCCGACCAGGAGGATGGTCTCCCCGGCCGCCCGCCGCTTGGCGATCATCGGCAGCAGGTCGAGGGTGATGTCCGGATTGCAGCTCAGGCTCAGGCGATCCGGATGCTCAGGATCGCTCGCCACCAACTGCGCCACCAGGTTCAAGCCGGCAGCATTGATGTCCCGGGCAGCATGGCTGTAGTTGCTGCTGACATAGTTCTGCTGGGCCGAGGCGCTGTGCAGCAGGCTGCCGGGCTGCATGAAGAACTGCTCGACCCGTATGTTGGGTGGCAGGCTGTCCTGATGCAGGTCGGCCAGGTAATCCAGTTCGGGATAGTCACCGAAGACCTGTTCGACAAAGGGCTCGAGGAAGCGCTTCTGCAGACCATCACCCAGTTTCGGTCGGCCCAGGCTCAGGGCCGTGTAGATGGTCAACTGTCGCTCGGGCAGTTGTGCAATGCGCCGGTACAGCGCGTTGGCGAACAGGTTGGGTTTGCCTAGCCCCAGTGGCATGCCGAGATGAATATGCGCGGGCAGGCGCTCGAGCACGTCATCCACCGCCTGTTCGATTGAACACAACTGCACCATCGGACCCTCCTGGACACTCCATGAATGTGGGTTGGACCGAGCTTGCCGCGTCTTGGTTGCGATGAACAGCCCTGGAGAAACCCCAGGCACAAAAAAGCCGCTCGTAAGCGGCTTTTTTACGCAAGATATCGGCGTATTACAGGCCGGACATCTCTTTGATGGCGCCCTTGAGGTCGTCATCCGAGCAATCGGCGCAGGTGCCTTTAGGCGGCATGGAGTTGATGCCGGTAATGGCCTTGGCCAGGATGCCGTCGAGGCCGCCCTGGTGATCGGCGCGCTCTTTCCAGGCTGCCTTGTCACCGATTTTCGGCGCACCCAGCAGGCCTGTACCGTGGCAAGCGTTGCAATGCTTTGCAATCACGTCAGCCGGCTTCTTGGCACCACCCGCGCCGCCAGCGGCAGTGGCAACTTCCATGCCTTTGCATTCTTTCCCCTGGACGCAGACCTGGCCAACGGGTTCGAGGCGCTTGGCGATTTCGTCGGTGGTCGCCGCTTGGGCACTGACTGCCCATAGGGCCAATACGGTTGCTGGTGCAGCCAGCATTTTCATAATTAGGTTCACGCGTACACCCTCAATGGTGGCTAGTCACGCCTGCGGCCACGGTTTGCAGGCGGGCGCAAGTATAGCGGTAAGCCCGTCACTCTGAAACAACCCCAAAGTCGCAAGGGTCTTGTTTGCAATGACGGTTCCTTCCCTGGGCGCCTTTGCCGTACGGGCCGGCGCCGCTTTTTCTAGAAATTGGCCGGTGTGGCTGCGCTGATCAGTCGCGCCGGCACGTCGAACGGATTACGGAAACGGTGGGGCTTGGTGCTTTCGAAATAGTAGCTGTCGCCCGCTTCGAGCACGAAGGTTTCGACACCGACCACCAGTTCCAGCCGCCCTTCCACCAGGATCCCGGTTTCCTCGCCCTCATGGGTGAGCATCTCTTCACCGGTGTCGGCGCCAGGCGGATAGATTTCGTTGAGAAAGGCAATCGCCCGGCTCGGGTGTGCCCTGCCCACCAGCTTCATGGTCACGGCGCCGTCGGAGATGTCGATCAGTTCGTTGGCTTTATAGACGATCTGAGTCGGTTTCTCCTGAAGGATTTCTTCGGAGAAAAACTCGACCATGGACATGGGAATCCCGCCAAGGACCTTACGCAGCGAGCTGATCGAGGGGCTGACGCTGTTCTTCTCGATCATTGAAATAGTGCTGTTGGTGACGCCCGCACGCTTGGCGAGCTCACGCTGGGAAAGGCCTTTGAGTTTACGAATGGATTGCAGTCGTTCACCGACGTCCAATGCAGGAGCCTCCAGGGAATCAGGTTGTGAGGAAAGTGAGCGTTATCATGGCGACAGCGTTCAGTATTTACAACACTTTGACCCGAATCCTGTGCGGTGAAGCGACTTTCGGTAGCCGACGCCGTACGTCAATGCCCGGAATAGAGGCGTGGCACCCGCCGCAGGTTGCAGAAAATCTGATAGGGGATCGTGTCGGCGGCCTTGGCAACGTCGCTGGCCAGGATGTTCTTGCCCCACAACTCCACGGTCGAGCCGAGCCCGGCCTGGGGGACATCGGTCAAGTCGACACACAGCATGTCCATCGACACCCGTCCGACCAGTTGGCTGCGCTGCCCATCCACCAGCACCGGCGTACCGGTGGGCGCCTGGCGTGGGTAGCCGTCGGCATACCCCATGGCGACCACACCGACCCGGGTCGGTTGCGAGGTCACAAAACGGGCACCGTAGCCCACCGGTTCTCCAGCGGGCAATTCGCGTACGCTGATGATCTTCGACTCCAGGGTCATCACCGGTTGCAGGCGCGAGGCGACGGCGTTGGGCTCGTCAAAGGGCGTAGCCCCGTAGAGCATGATGCCCGGGCGCACCCAGTCACTGGGTATCTGCGGCCAGCCCAATACGGCCGGCGAGTTGCGCAGGCTGATCTGCGCTACCAGGCCCTGGCGGGCCTTGTCGAATATCGCCAGTTGCTCGGTGCTGCTGGGATCGTGCAGTTCATCGGCACGGGCGAAGTGGCTCATCAAGACAATCTTCGCCACCTTGCCGCTGGCGAGCAGGCGACGGTAGGCCGCCTGGTAATCCGCCGGATGCAGGCCGACCCGGTGCATGCCGGAATCGAGCTTGAGCCAGACCGTGATCGGCTGGCTCAGCGCGGCTTTTTCAATCGCTTCGAGCTGCCACAACGAATGCACTACGCACCAGAAATCGTGCTCGACGATCAACGGCAGCTCACTGGCCTCGAAAAAACCCTCCAGCAGCAGGATCGGCCCACGGATCCCCGCGGCCCGCAGCTCCAGGGCTTCTTCGATACAGGCGACGGCGAACCCGTCCGCCGTGTCCTGCAGCGCCTCGGCGCAACGCACCGCGCCGTGCCCGTAGGCGTCGGCCTTGATCACCGCAAGGGCCTTGGCCCCCGTGACTTCGCGGGCCAATTGGTAGTTGTGACGCAGGGCTTGGAGATCGATCAGGGCACGGGCAGGACGCATGGCGGCAGGCTTCTAGGCGGTCATGAATAAAAAACCGGTGCTGGCTGACAGCATGAACCACCAACAGCACCGGGAGAGGGATCGTTTGGGCCGGTATTTAAGGCAACGCGGCCACGACAGACAGCTCCACCAGGATCTCCGGTTCGCACAGCTTGGCTTCCACCGTGGCGCGGGCCGGGGCGACGCCCTTGGGCAACCATTTGTCCCAGACGGCGTTCATGCCTTCGAAGTGGGCCTCGATGTCCTTCAAGTAGATCGTCACCGATAGCAAACGATTCTTGTCGGTTCCGGCCAGGTCCAGCAAGCGTTCGATATTGGCCAGGCTTTCGCGGGTCTGCTGTTCAATACCGGCGTTCATGTCGTCGCCGACCTGTCCGGCCAGGTAAACGGTGCCGTTGTGTACGACAACCTGGCTCATGCGGTCATTGGTGAGCTGGCGCTGGATTGACATGTTTTGCAGACTCCTGGTGTTTGCTGCCATAACGGGAAATATCGAGGCCTTCGGCGCTGATCTGCGGCTTTTTCTTCGCCATCAGGTCGGCCAACAGGCGACCGGAACCGCAGGCCATGGTCCATCCGAGGGTGCCATGGCCGGTGTTCAGGAACAGATTCTTGAAGGGCGTGGCGCCCACGATTGGCGTTCCGTCCGGGGTGGTCGGGCGCAAGCCGGTCCAGAAACTGGCCTGGGCCAGGTCACCGCCCTGAGGATAAAGGTCGTTGACGATCATCTCCAGGGTTTCACGCCGACGTGGGTTGAGGGACAGGTCAAAACCGGCGATTTCCGCCATGCCGCCCACCCGAATACGGTTGTCGAAGCGGGTGATCGCGACCTTGTAGGTTTCGTCGAGAATGGTCGAAGTCGGCGCCATCGCCGGGTTGGTGATCGGCACGGTCAGGGAGTAGCCCTTGAGCGGATACACCGGTGCACGGATCCCGAGAGGCTTGAGCAGTTGCGGCGAGTAGCTGCCCAGGGCCAGGACGTAGCGGTCGGCGGTTTCCAGCTTGCCGTCGATCCAGACACCGTTGATGCGGTCACCGGCGAAGTCCAGGCGCTGGATATCCTGGCCGAAGCGGAATTGCACACCAAGCTTCTCGGCCATTTCCGCCAGGCGCGTGGTAAACATCTGACAGTCGCCGGTCTGGTCGTTGGGCAGGCGCAGGGCGCCGGCCAGGATGTCGGTGACATTTGCCAGGGCCGGCTCAACCCGGGCAATGCCCTCGCGGTCGAGTACTTCGAACGGCACACCCGACTCTTTCAGCACGGCGATGTCTTTTGCCGCGCCATCGAGCTGGGCCTGGGTGCGGAACAGCTGGGTGGTCCCCAGGCTACGGCCTTCGTAGGCAATGCCGGTTTCGGCGCGCAGCTCGTCGAGGCAGTCACGGCTGTACTCGGACAGGCGCACCATGCGTTCCTTGTTGATCGCATAGCGGCTGGCGGTGCAGTTGCGCAGCATCTGTGCCATCCACAGGTATTGGTCAATGTCGGCAGTGGCCTTGATCGCCAGCGGCGCGTGGCGCTGCAGCAGCCACTTGATGGCCTTGAGCGGTACACCCGGTGCGGCCCACGGCGAGGCATAACCCGGCGACACCTGGCCGGCGTTGGCGAAACTGGTTTCCATGGCAGGCGCTGGCTGACGGTCGACCACCACCACTTCAAACCCGGCACGGGCCAGATAATAAGCACTGACGGTGCCGATGACGCCGCTACCCAAGACCAGAACGCGCATGTTGATGCCCTCATCGCGGATAACCGCTGACGTTTGTTGTACATAGCTTTGATGGTCGCAGTGTAAAAAAGATCAGCCAGTGCTTTTCACTATATAAACGCCTATATTTGGCGAGAATTCTCGGCAAAAACCCTTTTCACGGAGGCGCATCACCTGTGCGTACCAACACCCAGACCAAACGTGAGCTGGACAAGATCGACCGCAATATCCTGCGCATTCTCCAGGCGGACGGACGCATCTCCTTCACCGAGCTGGGGGAAAAGGTCGGCCTCTCCACCACGCCCTGCACCGAGCGGGTACGGCGCCTGGAGCGCGAAGGCATCATCATGGGCTACAACGCCCGGCTCAATCCGCAGCACTTGAAGGGTAGCCTGCTGGTGTTTGTCGAGATCAGTCTCGACTACAAATCCGGCGACACGTTCGAAGAGTTCCGACGCGCCGTGCTGAAACTGCCTCACGTGCTGGAATGTCACCTGGTGTCAGGGGACTTCGACTATCTGGTGAAAGCACGGATTTCCGAGATGGCTTCGTACCGCAAGCTGCTGGGCGACATCCTGCTCAAGCTGCCCCATGTGCGCGAATCCAAGAGCTACATCGTGATGGAAGAGGTGAAGGAGAGCTTGAACCTGCCAATTCCGGATTGAAGACTGCCTCCAGGTAAGAACTGTTGATCGTTCCCACGCTCCGCGTGGGAATGCAGCCTGGGACGCTCTGCGTCCACCAAGAGCCGAACGCGGAGCGTCCGTAGAGGCATTCCCACGCGGAGCGTGGGAACGATCTCATTAGACTAAGACCTGGCGAGTGCTGGCCATGTACTCATGAATCTGCTTCTCGACCCGCGGATGGATCAGTTCCACCGGTCGCCGGCCATTGGGACACGGCAAGGTCGCGGTGGTGCCGAACAACCGGCAGATCAGCGGGCGCTCGTCGTAGACGGTGCAACCGTCGGGCCCCAGGTGCACGCAGTCGAGTGCGTCCATGGCCGCGTCCTGTTCGGCCCGGGTCTTGCGGGGCAAGCGGGCCATTTCCTCCGGCGAGGTGGTCACCGGACCACAGCAGTCATGGCAGCCCGGTACGCACTCGAACGAGGGAATCTGCTGGCGTAGCGTGCGAATTTTTTGACTGTTGCAGCTCATCGAGGCGGTTACCGAAGGAGACGGTCCAGGATTCTGCCTTAAAAGCCGCGCACCAGACAGCGCCAGCCGACCGGTGTTGCCCAGTAAGGAATCGCCAGCTTATGCTCCGTAAAATTTCTCAAACACAAAAATCAGGATTACGCACATGAACGCCCGTGTTCAGCAACCTGTCCCGAGCCACGCGCACGCCGCCTCTTATTACGCCGCCAGCAGCCTGCCGCAACCGGACCATCCGCTGCTGCAGGGTGAATTGCTGGCGGATGTCTGCGTGGTCGGCGGCGGGTTCTCCGGGTTGAACACGGCGATCGAACTGGCCGAGCGCGGCATGAGCGTGGTGCTGCTGGAAGCGCACCGGATCGGCTGGGGGGCCAGCGGGCGCAACGGCGGCCAATTGATTCGTGGCGTCGGCCATGGCCTCGATCAGTTTGCGCCGATCATCGGCGCCGACGGCGTGCGCCAGATGAAGCTCATGGGCCTTGAGGCCGTGGAAATCGTCCGACAGCGCGTCGAGCGTTTCCAGATCCCGTGCGACCTCACCTGGGGTTACTGCGACCTCGCCAACAAGCCCAGCGACCTGGAGGGCTTCGCCGAAGACGCCGAAGAACTGCGCAGCCTGGGTTATCGCCATCCGACCCGACTGCTGCAAGCCAACGAAATGCACAGCGTCGTGGGTTCGGATCGCTACGTCGGTGGGTTGATCGACATGGGCTCGGGGCATCTGCATCCGCTGAACCTGGCCCTGGGTGAAGCCGCCGCCGCGCAGCAACTGGGGGTCAGGCTGTTCGAGCAATCGGCGGTCACACGGATCGACTACGGTCCTGAAGTGAAGGTACACACCCAGCAGGGCTCGGTCCGCGCCAAGACGCTGGTGCTGGGCTGCAACGCTTACCTCAATGGACTCAATCCGCAACTGGGCGGCAAAGTGCTGCCGGCCGGCAGCTACATCATCGCCACCGAACCTTTGAGCCAGGCCGAGGCACAGGCGTTGTTGCCACAGAACATGGCGGTCTGCGATCAACGCGTGGCCCTGGATTACTACCGGCTTTCGGCGGATCGACGCTTGCTGTTTGGCGGGGCCTGTCACTATTCCGGCCGCGACCCACAGGACATCGGCGCGTACATGCGGCCGAAGATGCTCAAGGTCTTCCCGCAATTGGCGGAGGTGAAAATCGATTATCAATGGGGTGGGATGATTGGTATCGGCGCCAACCGCTTGCCACAGATCGGTCGGCTCAAGGACCAGCCCAATGTGTATTACGCCCAGGCCTATTCCGGCCATGGGGTGAATGCCACGCACCTGGCTGGCAAATTGTTGGCCGAAGCCATCAGCGGGCAGCACAGCAGCGGTTTCGATCTGTTCGCCCAGGTCCCGCACATGACGTTCCCTGGCGGCAAGCACCTGCGCTCGCCGCTGTTGGCGCTGGGGATGTTGTGGCATCGGTTGAAAGAGCTGGTCTAAAGAACTTCAGCACTACGGATGACGCTATCGCGGGCAAGCCTTGCTCCCACAGGTCAATTTCAAATCTGTGGGAGCAAACAAATCTGTGGGAGCAAGGCTTGCCCGCGATAGCAATCTCAGAACCCACACCGCTTCAAAGCCGCCAGAACGGCTTCAAGCCCTCCTCTCGCGCCTGCTCCCGACTCAGCCCGATGTCACGCAACTGTTCGGGTGTAAGTTCCAGCAAGGCTTGGCGTGTATGCAGACGATGCCAGAACAGGGCCCAACGGCTCAGGCCGGATGGCGGCTTGCGCAACATCGCACTACGCAGCCCCCTCTCCTGCCCTGCCGCCAGTTCCTGACTGTGTAACGTCAGCCGCACATCGCTCAAGCCGTTCATTTTGATCGCTCCTGTTTACTTGGGTAGCCAGAGGTTTCATGATGCGCGGACGGCCAAAAGCAATACAGATTCAACTCATTTTTTTTATAAGCATACAGATTCGGTATTTCCAGCACTGAATTGTCATTTTCCACCCCAACTGTATCGGTTGCCGTGGTCCATCTCATCGGGAGCACACCATGACCCTCTACGTGAACCTCGCCGAATTGCTCGGTACCCGCATCGAACAGGGTTTCTACCGTCCCGGCGACCGGCTGCCGTCAGTGCGGGCATTGAGCACGGAACATGGGGTCAGCTTGAGTACGGTGCAGCAGGCCTATCGCGTGCTGGAAGACAGTGGGCTGGCGATGCCGAGACCCAAGTCCGGCTATTTCGTCCCCGTGGGCCGCGAACTGCCGGACCTGCCGGTGGTAGGCCGTCCGGCCCAGCGCCCAGTGGATATTTCCCAGTGGGACCAGGTGCTGGAGCTGATCCGCGCCGTACCGCGCCCGGACGTGGTGCAACTGGGACGCGGCATGCCGGATATCAATTCGCCGACCATGAAACCGTTGCTGCGCAGCCTGGCGCAGATCAGCCGCCGACAAGACATGCCCGGCCTGTATTACGACAACATCTACGGCAACCTCGCGCTACGTGAACAGATCGCCCGGCTGTCGCTGGACTCCGGCTGCCAGCTGGGGCCCAACGATTTGATCGTCACCACCGGTTGCCATGAGGCCCTGTCGGTCAGCATCCGCGCCACCTGCGAACAAGGCGATATCGTCGCGGTGGACTCACCCAGTTTTCACGGGGCCATGCAAACCCTCAAGGGCCTGGGCATGAAGGCTTTGGAGATCCCCACCGACCCGCTCACCGGCATCAGCCTGGATGCCCTGGAACTGGCGCTGGAGCAATGGCCGATCAAGGCCATACAGTTGACCCCCAGCTGCAATAACCCCCTGGGCTACATCATGCCCGACGCTAATAAACGCGCCCTGCTGACCCTGGCACAGCGCTTCGACGTGGCGATCATCGAAGATGATGTGTATGGCGAGTTGGCCTACACCTACCCTCGCCCGCGCACCATCAAGTCCTTTGATGAAGACGGCCGCGTCCTGCTCTGCAGTTCTTTTTCCAAGACCCTGGCGCCAGGGCTGCGCATTGGCTGGGTCGCGCCGGGCCGGTATCTGGAGCGGGCGCTGCACATGAAATACATCAGCACCGGCTCCACCGCGCCACAACCGCAGATCGCCATTGCCGAATTTCTCAAGGGTGGCCATTTCGAACCCCATTTGCGCCGGATGCGTACGCAATACCAGCGCAATCGCGACGTGATGATCGATTGGATCAGCCGCTATTTCCCACCAGGCACCCGGGCCAGTCGCCCGCGAGGCAGCTTCATGCTGTGGGTCGAATTGCCGGAAGGCTTCGACACGCTGAAGCTCAATCGGGTCCTGCTGGACCAAGGCGTGCAGGTCGCTGTCGGCAGCATCTTTTCGGCATCGGGCAAGTACCGCAACTGCCTGCGGATGAACTACGCTGCCAAGCCAACGGCCCAGATCGAAGAGGCCGTACGCAAGGTCGGAACCGCCGCTATGGCGTTGTTGAACGAAACCCAGCGCGACATCGTCTGAACTTTACCCAGAGAAGCAGCACCCAACAGCCGATCAACGTGAACAAGCGGAACGATCCTACGTGAGATCCAGACCGATCCTGCCTGCGCTGCTGTTAGTCGCCTCACTGCTGAGCGGCTGCGCCAGTCTTGATGTCACCCGCGAGCCCTCCCAGGCCTTGCCGGCCGCCGAATCTTCGTTCGGCCGCTCGGTCCAGGCCCAGGCTGCCGCCCATGAAGGGCGCTCGGGCTTTCGGCTGCTGTCGGACAGCACCGACGCGTTCATCGCCCGGGCCGAGTTGATTCGCCACGCCCAAGGCAGCCTGGATTTGCAGTACTACATCGTCCATGACGGCATCAGCACGCGGATGCTGGTGGATGAATTGCTCAAGGCCGCCGACCGGGGCGTGCGCGTACGGATCCTGCTGGACGACACCACCAGCGATGGCCAGGATCAGATCATCGCGACCCTCGCCGCTCATCCGCAGATACAGATCCGCCTGTTCAACCCGCTGCACCTGGGCCGTGCCACCGGCGTGACCCGCAGCCTCGGACGCCTGCTCAACCTGTCGCAGCAACACCGCCGGATGCACAACAAGCTGTGGCTGGCGGATAACAGCATGGCCATCGTCGGCGGTCGCAACCTGGGCGATGAGTATTTCGACGCCGAACCCAACCTGAACTTCACCGACATCGACCTGCTCAGTGTCGGCCCGGTGGCCGAACAATTGGGGCACAGCTTCGACCAGTACTGGAACAGCGCCCTGAGCAAACCCATCGAACAGTTCCTGTCCCATCGTCCCACGCCCAAGGACCTGGCCAACAGCCGCCTGCGCCTGCAAGAATCCATGGAGCAGACCCAAAAGGAAAATCACGCGCTCTACCAGCAGTTGACCGCCTACAAGACCCAACCGCGCCTGGACACCTGGCGCGACCAGTTGATCTGGGCCTGGAACAAGGCGCTGTGGGACGCGCCCAGCAAGGTGCTGGCCAAGGACGAGCCGGACCCGCAGCTATTGCTGACCACGCAACTGGCGCCGGAACTGACCGGGGTCAGCAAGGAACTGATCATGATTTCCGCCTACTTCGTCCCCGGTCAGCCAGGCTTGGTCTATCTGACCAGTCGCGCCGATGCCGGCGTGTCGGTGAGCCTGCTGACCAACTCCCTGGAAGCCACCGACGTGCCCGCCGTGCACGGCGGCTATGCGCCGTACCGCAAAGCCCTGCTGCAACACGGCGTACGGCTGTTCGAACTTCGCCGACAACCGGGCGACAAAGGCAGCAGCCCTCACCTGTTCTACAGCAAGTCCTACGGCCAATCGGACTCCAGCCTGCACAGCAAGGCGATCATCTTCGACCAGCAGAAATCGTTCATCGGCTCGTTCAATTTCGACCCGCGCTCGGTGCTGTGGAACACCGAAGTCGGCGTGCTGGTGGACAGCCCTGAACTCGCCGGCCAAGTGCGCGACCTGGCCTTGCAGGGCATGGCGCCAGCCCTGAGCTATCAGGCCAGGCTGGAGGATGGAACGCTAGTATGGACCACCGAAGACAACGGCCAGACGCACGACCTGGACCGCGAACCGGGCAGCTGGTGGCGCCGATTCAATGCCTGGTTCGCCACGACCGTCGGACTGGAGCGGATGCTTTAGGGGGCGACCGCTTTCATGGCAACCCGCTTTTGGAGGCAGCCCGCTTTTGTGGCGAGGGAGCTTGCTCCCGCTGGACTGCGAAGCGGTCCCGGCTTTTGCGGTTGCTGCGCAACCGAGCGGGAGCAAGCTCCCTCGCCACAGGGGTTTCGGGGTTTTCAAGCGGGTTCTGTCGCCCCAAACGCCCCTTGACGCAACAACAGGATCACCAGCCCGAACGCCCCGGCGGCCATGAACAAAGGCAGCGCATGCCCGCTGACCCACTGGCTGCCTGCTCCCGCGGCCAGTGGGCCGATCAGGCAACCAAGGCCCCACAGTTGCGCGACGTGGGCGTTGGCCCGCACCAGCGCATCGTCGCGGTAACGTTCGCCGATCAGGATCAGCGACAACGTGAACAAACCGCCGGCACTGGCGCCGAACAGCACCCACAGCGGCCAGATCAACAGGGTATCGATCAACAGCGGAACCGCCAGGCTCGACAACGTCAGTGCCACCGCGCAACCCGTCAACAGCGCCCGGCGAGACACGCGATCGGCCAGGGCGCCGATGGGCAACTGCAACAGGGCATCACCGACCACCACGGTGCTGACCATCGCCAACGCGATGTCGGCGGTGAAGCCCTGGCGCAGACAATACACCGGAAGCAACGTGAGGATCATGGCCTCGAACGCGGCGAACAACGAGACCGCCCAGGCAATCGCCGGCAAGCCTCGGCAAAACGTCCACAGGTCGCCAAACGTAACGCTGCCGGCCTCGCTGCTCGGCGCACCGCTACGGCCCAGCAACAGCAAGGGTGCGATCAGCAGCAAACCGACGCCCACCCAGAACCCGTAGTCATGATCGGTCCCCAGTGCGCCCAGCAGCAGCGGGCCGGATAACTGGCTCAGGGCGTAGCTGCTGCCGTACAGCGCCACCAGTCGCCCACGCCATTTCTCAATGACCAGTTGATTGATCCAGCTTTCACCCAGAATGAACACCAGGGTCAGGACCACGCCAATCACCAGGCGCAACAGCAACCAGACCGGATAGCTGGGCAACAGCGCCAGCAACCCGATGGACACCGCGCCACCCCACAGGCACAGACGCATCAACGCCGCCGTGCCAAACCGCGCCGCCAGCCGGCTGGACACCTTGGCCCCGAGCAACACCCCCACGGCCGGCATGGCGGCCATCACGCCAATGGCGAACGAGCCATAGCCCCAGCCCTCCAGGCGCAGCGACACCAGCGGCATGCTCACGCCCAGGGCCAGGCCGACACTCAGGACAGACGCCAATACGGCGAAATAGGTCGCCCAACGCATTTCCACGCTCCTGTGGAGGGTCATCAATCTCAGCCATCCCCAAAAACACTGTGGGAGCGAGCTTGCTCGCGATAGCGGCGCAACATTCAACAAAGTCGTCGACTGTCATACCGCTATCGCGAGCAAGCTCGCTCCCACAGGGGGGATCAGCGCTGTTTGAAGCCCCGGACAGGATCCGGGGCCATCATCTTCAGAGCTTGATCCAGGTCGACTTCAGCTCGGTGTACTTGTCGAACGCATGCAGCGACTTGTCGCGACCGTTGCCCGACTGCTTGAAACCACCGAACGGCGCGGTCATGTCGCCGCCGTCGTACTGGTTGACCCAGACGCTACCGGCGCGCAGGGCCTTGGCGGTCAGGTGGGCCTTGGAGATGTCCTTGGTCCATACCGCCGCGGCCAGGCCGTACGGCGTGTCGTTGGCAATCTCGATGGCCTGCTCGGCGGTGTCGAAGGCAATGACCGACAACACCGGGCCGAAAATCTCTTCCTGGGCGATTTTCATCGCGTTGCTCACACCATCGAAAATCGTCGGCTCGACGTATGTACCGCCCGTTTCCTCAAGGATGCGCTTGCCGCCGGCCACCAGTTTGGCGCCGTCGCTGTGCCCGGCCTCGATGTAGGACAGCACGGTGTTCATCTGCTGGGTATCGACCAGGGCGCCGACGTTGGTGGCCGGGTCCAGGGGATTGCCCGGCTTCCAGCCCTTGAGGGCTTCGATCACCAGTGGCAGGAATGTGTCCTTGATGGAACGCTCCACCAACAGCCGCGAGCCGGCGGTGCAGACCTCGCCCTGGTTGAAGGCGATGGCGCTGGCGGCGGATTCCGCGGCGGCTTGCAGGTCCGGGGCATCGGCGAACACGATGTTCGGGCTCTTGCCGCCAGCTTCCAGCCAGATACGCTTCATGTTGGATTCGCCGGAGTAAATCATCAGTTGCTTGGCGATCTTGGTAGAGCCGGTGAACACCAGCGTATCGACGTCCATATGCAGGGCCAGGGCCTTGCCGACGGTGTGGCCATAGCCTGGCAGCACGTTCAGCACGCCTTTCGGAATGCCGGCCTCGATCGCCAGTGCGGCGATGCGGATAGCGGTCAGCGGGGATTTTTCCGACGGTTTGAGCACCACCGAGTTACCGGTGGACAGCGCCGGGCCGAGCTTCCAGCAGGCCATCATCAACGGAAAGTTCCAAGGCACGATAGCGCCCACGACACCCACCGGCTCACGGGTTACCAGGCCCAACTGATCGTGCGGCGTAGCCGCCACTTCGTCGTAGAGCTTGTCGATGGCTTCACCGCTCCAGCTCAAGGCTTGCGCCGCGCCGGGAACGTCGATGTTCAGGGAATCACTGATCGGCTTGCCCATGTCCAGGGTTTCGAGCAGGGCCAGTTCTTCGGCATGCTGCTTGAGCAGGCCGGCAAAACGAATCATGGTGGCTTTGCGCTTGCTGGGTGCCAGGCGCGACCAGACGCCGGAACTGAATGTGGCGCGGGCGTTTTCGACCGCACGCTGGGCGTCGGCGACGTCACAGCTGGCGATCTTGCCCAGCAGGCGGCCATCGACCGGGCTGAGGCAATCGAAGGTTTCGCCGGACACCGCATCGGTGTACTCGCCGTTGATGAAGGCGCGGCCTTCGATCTTCAGGTCGCGGGCGCGTTGTTCCCAGTCGGCACGAGTCAGGGTGGTCATGCGTGTGTCCTCCTCTTATTGAGTACGAACGCCGCGCGGTGCGCAGCGCTCAAAAGAATTCTGCCCAACCAGCCTGGTTTCGGCGCCGTTTTCGGCATAGGGCACCCGCCACCCTAAACCAGCGGCTGGTCATGTTTCAATATATTTGACACAACGCTGGCAAACGACCTTGCGATGTTCGTTTTAATAAACATAGACTCGAGGCCTTCCAAGCGATCACTGGGGATCACCCGCATGAGCATTCAGGACATCGTCGATTTCAGCCAGGCCAATACCGCCGCCGAACGTTATCGCCCGGCCCCGGCCAAGGTGTTCAAGGGCGATCCCGAGCAAACCGTGTTCAACCACTACAGCAGCCCCTGCGGGCAAATGAACGCGGGCGTATGGGAAGGCGCCGTCGGCCAGTGGACGGTCAATTACACCGAGCATGAATATTGCGAGATCGTCCAGGGCGTTTCCGTGCTGCGGGACGACGATGGCAATGCCAAGACGTTGCGAGCCGGCGACCGTTTCGTGATTCCAGCGGGATTCAAGGGCACTTGGGAAGTGTTGGAACCGTGCCGCAAGATTTACGTGGTGTTCGAACAGAAGGCTTGAGGATTTGTGAGGCCCTCACAAGGCAACAAAAAAGGCCCGTATCTCGCGATACGGGCCTTTTTCGTAAGAAGGGAAAAATCAATTACTTGATTTTGCCTTCCTTGTAGATCACGTGCTTGCGAACAACCGGATCATATTTCTTGATCTCGATTTTGTCCGGGGTAGTACGCTTGTTCTTGTCGGTAGTGTAGAAGTGACCAGTACCGGCGCTCGAGATCAAACGAATCAATTCACGCATGATTAGCTCCCTTAAACCTTGCCATCGCGACGAAGTTCGGCCAGCACGACACTGATGCCACGCTTGTCGATGATACGCATGCCCTTGGCAGATACGCGCAGACGCACAAAACGTTTCTCTTCTTCAACCCAGAAGCGGTGATGCTGCAGGTTCGGCAGGAAACGACGACGGGTTTTGTTGTTTGCGTGGGAAATGTTATTCCCAGTCACCGGACCCTTACCGGTAACTTGACAGACTCTCGACATGCCTCAGCCCTCTAAAACCACATGCCCAACCCGGCATGGGTTGGCCGCTTAATCTCTCAGTCATTTGGCGCCAGGCGCCGCGTTTCTTTAAGGGTCTTACCGGCTACACCTACAGTGAAGGAACCGGGCCCCTAGAAAAGAGCGCTGCTTTATACCAGAAAGACCACGGTGCAACAACAGCCGATGTGATTTGTCTTCATGGCGAATCATCGGCCAACCGCCCCGGGCGGCGGGGGCAGAGGCTGGCGCAGCCCCTTACCGCTCGTCGCTGAACGCAGGTTTTTTTCTCCCGCGGCGATTTTTAGTCCTTCAACGCGTCGGCGCAGAGTGCCGGAAAATGCAAAAAGGGGATAGTCATTTAGCGGCGAGCCCACTAGGGTAGGCCTTTTCCAGACTGCACTCGCAGATGGGCCTTCGACTTGCACAGGAAACCGACCATGCGCCTCGCTGCCCTACCATTGTTGCTCGCCCCTCTGCTGATCACCCCGCAGGCCTTGGCCGCCGCCCTGAGCGTCTGCACCGAAGCCAGCCCGGAAGGGTTCGATGTCGTCCAGTACAACTCCCTGACGACCACCAACGCCTCCGCCGACGTGCTGATGAACCGCCTGGTGGACTTCGACACCGCCAGCGGCAAAGTGGTCCCCAGCCTGGCCGAGCGCTGGGAAGTCTCCACCGATGGCCTGGCCTACGTGTTCAAGCTGCGGCCACAGGTCAAGTTCCACCACACCGACTACTTCACGCCACGCCGCGACCTGACCGCCGAGGACGTGAAGTTCAGCTTCGAGCGCATGCTCGACCCGGCGAACCCCTGGCACAAGGTGGCGCAAAGCGGCTTCCCCCACGCCCAGTCCATGCAACTGCCAGCGCTGATCAAGAAAGTCGACGCACTGGACCCGCTGACCGTGCGCTTCACCCTCGATCACGCCGACTCGACCTTCCTGGCGACGTTGAGCATGGGTTTTGCCTCCATTTATTCGGCCGAATACGCCGATCAGTTGATGAAGGCCGGCACGCCGGAAAAGCTCAACAGCCTGCCGATCGGCACCGGCCCGTTCATTTTCAGCCGGTTCCAGAAGGACGCCTCGATTCGCTACAAGGCCAACGACACCTATTTCGGCGGCAAGCCCCAAGTGGACCCGCTGGTCTTCGCCATCACGCCGGACGCCAACGTACGCCTGCAGAAATTGCGTCGCAACGAATGTCAGATCGCCCTGTCGCCCAAGCCGTTGGACGTACAAGCCGCCAAGCAAGAACCTACGCTGAAGGTCGAGCAGACCGACGCGTTCATGACCGCGTTCGTGGCGATCAACAGCCAGCATCCGCCGCTGGACAAGCCTGAGGTGCGCCAAGCCATCAACCTGGCCTTCGACAAGGCCAGCTACCTGAAGACCGTCTTCGAAGGCACCGCCGAAGCCGCCAATGGCCCCTACCCGCCCAACACCTGGAGCTACGCCAAAAGCCTGCCCGGCTACGCCCATGACCAGGCCAAGGCCCGCGACCTGTTGGCCAAGGCCGGCTTGAAGGAAGGCTTCCAGACCACCATCTGGACCCGCCCTTCCGGCAGCCTGCTGAACCCCAACCCCAGCGTTGGCGCACAACTGCTGCAGTCCGACCTGGCGCAGATCGGCATCCAGGCCGAGATCCGGGTGATCGAATGGGGCGAACTGATCCGTCGCGCCAAGGCCGGCGAACATGATTTGCTGTTCATGGGTTGGGCCGGCGACAATGGCGACCCGGACAACTTCCTCACGCCACAGTTTTCCTGCGCGGCGGTCAAGTCCGGCACCAACTTCGCCCGCTACTGCAACGCCGACCTGGACAAACTGATCAGCGCCGGCAAGACCACCGGCGAACAAGGCGTGCGGGCCAAGCTCTACGAGCAGGCCCAGGCCCAGATCCAGCAACAGGCCCTGTGGCTGCCCCTGGCGCACCCGACCGCGTTCGCCCTGACCCGCAAGGATGTGCAGGGTTATTCGGTCAGCCCGTTTGGGCGCCAGGATTACTCCAAGGTCAACATCAAATAACCACAGCCCCCTGTGGGAGCGCTCGCGATGGCGGCTAGCCAGATAACATCAATGTTGACTGACCGACCGCTATCGCGAGCAAGCTCGCTCCCACACAGGGCCTAGACTCGTCAGCGACGACCTACATCCACCCACGCTCCGCCATCGACAACGGCTCCCCATCGCCAACGATGAAGTGGTCGAGCACCCGCACATCGATCAGTTCCAACGCCTCCTGAAGCCGCTCAGTGAGCACCCGGTCGGCCTGGCTGGGCTCGGTGTTGCCGGAGGGGTGGTTGTGGCACAGGATCAACGCTGCGGCGTTGTGGGCCAGGGCGCGCTTGACGACCTGCCGGGGATGGACACTGGCGCTGTCGATAGAGCCGCGGAACAGCGCCTCGAAGGTCAACACCTGGTGCTTGGAATTGAGAAACAGGCAACCGAAAACCTCGTGGGGTTCGTGGCGCAGCATCGACTTCAGGTACTCACGCACCGCGAACGGGCTTTCCAGCGACGTTTTTTCCCGCGCCTGCTCAGCCAAATGCCGACGACTCATTTCCTGAGCCGCTTGCAGCTGGGCAAACTTCGCCGGCCCGAGCCCCATATGATTACTGAATGTGATCTGATCGGCTTCAAGCAGCGCGCGCAGGCTGCCAAATTGAATCAATAGTTGTCGCGCCAGATCTACCGCGCTTTTGCCCGACACACCGGTTCGTAAAAAAATCGCCAGCAGCTCGGCGTCCGATAGACTCCCCGCCCCTAGCGCCAATAACCGCTCCCGTGGCCGCTCGGCCGCGGGCCAATCGCGAATACTCATGGCATCTCCCTGATTGTGGGCGCCGCTGTTCCGTAGCGGTCGCTGTGATATCGTAGCCCATCTTTTTTGCAGGCGATTTGCACCCTGGCAGGCGGCTGCCAAGGGGTTCGCCCTGCACTGACCACTGAAATCGAAAGGCAGGCCTATGCAGCGGCTGTATCGGAAACGCATCGTTCTGGGCGTCGGCGGCGGCATTGCCGCCTACAAGAGCGCCGAGCTGGTTCGCAGGCTTATCGACCAGGGCGCGGAAGTTCGGGTCGTCATGACCCGCGGTGGCAGCGAGTTCATCACCCCGCTGACCATGCAAGCCCTGTCCGGGCACCCGGTCCACCTGGATTTGCTCGACCCGGCGGCCGAAGCCGCCATGGGTCATATCGAATTGGCCAAGTGGGCCGACCTGGTGCTGATCGCCCCGGCCACGGCCGACCTGATCGCCCGCTTGGCCCAAGGCATCGCCGACGACCTGCTGACCACCCTGGTGCTCGCCACCGACGCGGTGGTCGCCGTGGCGCCGGCCATGAACCAGGCCATGTGGCGCGACCCGGCCACCCAGGCCAACCTGCAACTGCTGGAAAGCCGCGCCCTGAAAGTCTTCGGCCCAGCCTCCGGAAGCCAGGCCTGCGGCGATGTCGGCATGGGCCGCATGCTCGAAGCCACCGACCTCGCCCAGTGCGCCGCCGACTGCTTCCAGCGCCAGGCCCTGACCGGCAAGCACGTGCTGATCACCGCCGGACCGACCCAGGAAAACATCGACCCGGTGCGCTACATCACCAACCACAGCTCCGGGAAAATGGGCTTCGCCCTGGCCGAAGCCGCCGTGGAAGCCGGCGCCCGGGTGACGCTGATCACCGGTCCCGTGCACTTGCCGACCCCGGACCGGGTCACGCGCATCGACGTGGTCAGCGCCCGGGACATGCTCGCAGCCTGTGAAGCAGCCATCCCCTGCGACCTGTTCATCGCCTCGGCGGCGGTGGCGGACTACCGCCCCGAAGTCGTTGCCCCGCAAAAATTGAAGAAAGACCCTACAAGCGGCGACGGCCTGCTACTGCAAATGGTGCGCAACCCGGACATCCTGGCCAGCATCGCCACCCGCCCCGACCGCCCGTTCAGTGTCGGCTTTGCCGCCGAGACCGAACACCTGCTCGATTACGCCGCACGCAAGCTCAAGGACAAGAACCTCGACTTGATCGTCGCCAACGACGTGGCCAACCCGAGCATCGGCTTCAACAGCGAAGAAAACGCCTGCAGCGTGATCGACCGCCAGTTGCACGCCACACTTTTCGCCCAGACCAGCAAGAGCAAGATTGCCCGTCAGCTGATCACCTTTATCGCCGAACGTCTGAACCAGGTTTAATGTCATGCACGCCCTACAAGCCAAGATCCTCGACCCACGCATCGGCAACGAATTCCCGCTGCCGCAATACGCCACACCGGGCTCCGCCGGCCTCGACCTGCGGGCGATGCTCAAGCAGGACACGATCCTGGAGCCGGGCCAGACCCTGCTGATTCCTACCGGCCTGTCGGTGTACATCGGCGATCCGGGCCTGGCCGCGCTGATCCTGCCGCGCTCGGGCCTGGGCCATAAGCACGGCATCGTGCTGGGCAACCTGGTGGGCCTGATCGATTCTGACTACCAGGGCGAACTGATGGTGTCGTGCTGGAACCGCGGCCAAACAGCCTTCAACATTGTCGTGGGCGAACGCATCGCGCAGCTGGTCCTGGTGCCGGTGGTCCAGGCCCACTTCGAACTGGTCGAGGAATTCGACGAGAGCCAGCGCGGCGCGGGTGGTTTCGGGCACTCCGGCAGCCATTGACCGGTGGTTACAGGCCGGGCGTCCTGCCCGGCTCGTTTGTGAAGCTTGTGTTTCAGGACAAAAAATGCGCAATGGCTTTCTGCTAGGTTTCCCACCCGGAATCAATGTATTAGGCGAGCGAGGCCAGGGTAACGCTGTCTCATGGCACTTTCCCACCACGAACTCTCTGTCAAAAACGCCGTCATACCCTTCAGCTTGAGCCTGCCGACGCTACCCGTCGGCCTGTCCAGTCACTTTCCTGATAGAGCGCCCCGCCCATGAACACCCCAGCCGCAATCGCCCCGATCTTCCCTGACAGCATCTTCCGCGCCTACGACATCCGTGGCGTGGTACCGGAAACCCTCACCGCCGAAACCGCCTACTGGATCGGCCGCGCCATCGGCTCCCAAAGCCTGGCCCAGGGCGAACCGAATGTGAGCGTCGGCCGTGATGGCCGCTTGTCGGGCCCCGAGCTGGTCGAACAACTGATCAAAGGCGTTGCCGACAGTGGCTGCCACGTCAGCGACGTAGGCCTGGTGCCGACCCCGGCGCTGTACTACGCCGCCAACGTGTTGGCCGGCAAGTCCGGGGTGATGCTCACCGGCAGCCACAACCCATCGAACTACAACGGCTTCAAGATCGTCATCGCCGGCGACACCCTCGCCAACGAGCAGATCCAGGCCCTGCACACCCGCCTCAAGACCAACGACCTGAGCAGCGGCCAGGGCAGCGTGACCAAGGTCGATATCCTTCCTCGCTACAACGACGAGATCGTCAAGGACGTGAAACTCGCCCGTCGCCTGAAAGTGGTGGTCGATTGCGGCAACGGCGCGGCTGGCGTGATCGCCCCGCAACTGATCGAAGCCCTGAACTGCGAAGTCATCCCGCTGTTCTGCGACGTGGACGGCAACTTCCCTAACCACCACCCGGATCCGGGCAAGCTGGAAAACCTCGAAGACCTGATCGCCAAGGTCAAGGAAACCAACGCCGACCTGGGCCTGGCCTTCGACGGCGACGGCGACCGCGTGGGCGTGGTGACCAATACCGGCAGCGTGGTGTTCCCCGACCGCCTGCTGATGCTGTTTGCCAAGGACGTGGTGGCGCGCAACCCGAATGCCGAGATCATTTTCGACGTCAAATGCACCCGTCGCCTGGTGCCGCTGATCAAGGAATATGGCGGTCGCCCACTGATGTGGAAAACCGGTCATTCGTTGATCAAGAAGAAAATGAAACAAAGCGGCGCCCTGCTGGCCGGCGAAATGAGCGGCCACATCTTCTTCAAGGAACGCTGGTTCGGTTTTGACGACGGCATCTACAGCGCCGCGCGCCTGCTGGAAATCCTCAGCAAGGAGAAATCCACGGCCGAAGAGCTGTTCGCAACCTTCCCGAACGATATTTCTACGCCAGAAATCAATATCCATGTGACCGAAGAGAGCAAATTCAGCATCATTGATGCACTGCACGACGCTCAATGGGGCGAAGGCGCCGAACTGACCACCATCGATGGTGTGCGGGTCGACTATCCCCAAGGCTGGGGCCTGGTTCGCGCATCCAACACCACACCGGTGCTGGTACTGCGTTTCGAGGCCGACAACGAGGCCGAACTGCAGCGCATCAAGGATGTGTTCCACACCCAACTCAAACGTGTTGCACCTGATCTCCAACTACCGTTTTGATTTTTTGAAGCACTACCGGAGCCCTGAATGACCCTCGAACGCGAAGCCGCCGCCAACACCGCCAAGGTCCTGTCCGAAGCGTTGCCTTATATCCGACGCTACGTCGGCAAGACCCTGGTGATCAAATACGGCGGCAACGCGATGGAAAGCGAGGAGCTCAAGACCGGCTTCGCCCGCGACATCGTGCTGATGAAGGCCGTGGGCATCAACCCGGTGGTGGTACACGGTGGTGGCCCGCAGATCGGTGACCTGCTCAAGCGCCTGTCGATCGAAAGCCACTTCATCGATGGCATGCGCGTGACCGACGCGCAGACCATGGATGTGGTGGAAATGGTCCTGGGTGGCCAGGTCAACAAGGACATCGTCAACCTGATCAACCGTCATGGCGGCAGCGCCATCGGCCTGACAGGCAAGGACGCCGAGCTGATCCGGGCGAAGAAACTCACCGTTACCCGCCAGACACCGGAGATGACCCAGCCGGAAATCATCGACATCGGTCATGTGGGCGAAGTGGTCGGCATCAACACCGACCTGCTGAACCTGCTGGTCAAGGGCGACTTCATCCCGGTCATCGCGCCCATCGGCGTGGGCGCCAACGGTGAGTCGTACAACATCAACGCCGATTTGGTGGCGGGCAAGGTTGCCGAGGCACTGAAAGCTGAAAAGCTGATGCTGCTGACCAACATCGCCGGCTTGATGGACAAGTCGGGCAAAGTCCTGACCGGACTGTCGACCCAGCAGGTCGATGACCTGATCGCCGACGGCACCATCTACGGCGGCATGCTGCCGAAGATTCGTTGCGCGCTGGAAGCGGTACAAGGCGGCGTCGGCAGCTCGCTGATCATCGACGGCCGGGTACCGAATGCGATCCTGCTGGAGATCTTCACCGACACCGGCGTGGGTACGTTGATCAGCAATCGCAAGCGTCCTTAAGCGATACCGGTAAAAAAAGACCCTGCTCAGCCAGACTGAGCGGGGTCTTTTTTTTGCGCCTCTTTTTCAGATGATGTTTTTTGTGGCGAGGGAGCTTGCTCCCGCTCGGTCGCGCAGCGACCGCAAAAATGTTGGGGCCGCTGCGCAGCCCAGCGGGAGCAAGCTCCCTCGCCACAAGATCAAAATCAGCGGGCTTCTTAGACGCCGAACTGCGCCCGATAAGCCTCAACCGCCGGCAAATGCTGCTTGAGCTGCGGATCGTCGGCCAAAAACTCCAGCACTTGGTTCAGCGACACAATGCTGATCACCGGAATGCCGAAGTCACGCTCCACTTCCTGGATCGCCGACAGCTCACCGTTGCCGCGCTCCTGGCGGTTCAGGGCGATCAGCACGCCAGCGGCCTTGGCGCCTTCCTGGGAACCGATGATCTGCATCACTTCGCGAATGGCAGTACCGGCAGTGATGACGTCGTCGATGATCAACACGTCGCCGGTCAGCGCTGCACCCACCAGGCTGCCGCCTTCGCCATGGGCCTTGGCTTCCTTGCGGTTGAAGCACCAAGGCAGGTCGCGGCCGTGGTGTTCGGCCAGGGCGACAGCAGTGGTGGCGGCCAGCGGGATGCCTTTGTAGGCCGGGCCGAACAGCACATCGAACGGGATACCGCTCTCAACGATGGCCGCCGCATAGAAACGACCCAGTTGCGCCAGGGCGGAACCGGTGTTGAACAGGCCGGCATTGAAGAAGTACGGGCTGGTGCGCCCGGACTTGAGGGTGAACTCACCGAAGCGCAAAACGCCGCGATCGATGGCAAAGCGAATGAAATCGCGCTGATACGCCTGCATGAAAAAAAGCCTCAAATACCGCGGATTTAGCTAAATAGGTACACGGCGTGTATCATACACGCACGTGATTTTTGGGGCCATTTATGCGGATCATCAGTGTGAACGTCAATGGTATTCAGGCTGCAGTCGAGCGTGGTTTGCTCAGTTGGCTGCAAGCACAGAATGCCGACGTCATCTGCCTGCAGGACACCCGCGCCTCCGCCTTTGAACTGGACGATGCAGCCTTCCAACTGGATGGTTACTTCCTTTATGCCTGCGATGCCGAAGTCCCCGCCCAGGGTGGCGTGGCTTTGTACTCGCGGCTGCAACCGAAGGCTGTCATCAACGGTCTCGGTTTCGAGACGGCGGACCGCTACGGGCGCTACCTGCAAGCCGATTTCGACAAGGTCAGCATCGCGACCTTACTGCTCCCTTCGGGGCAGAACGGCGATGAAGATTTGAATCAGAAATTCAAGTTGATGGACGACTTCGCCCGTTATCTGGATAAACAGCGGCGCAAACGTCGCGAGTACATCTATTGTGGCTCGCTGTACGTGGCGCAACAGAAACTGGATATCAAGAACTGGCGTGACAGCCAGCAATCTCCTGGTTTCCTGGCGCCGGAACGGGCCTGGATGGACGAGATCATTGGCAACATGGGTTATGTCGACGCCCTGCGCGAAGTCAGCCGTGAAGGCGACCAGTACAGCTGGTGGCCGGACAACGAACAGGCCGAGATGCTCAACCTTGGCTGGCGCTTCGACTACCAGTTGCTGACACCTGGGCTGCGCCGCTTCGTACGCAGCGCCCGCCTGCCGCGTCAGCCACGGTTCTCGCAGCATGCGCCGCTGATCGTGGATTACGACTGGACGCTGACCATCTAAACGTCCCGGCGACATCCCCAGGTCGACCGACCAAAGAAAATGCCCGTATCGCAAGATACGGGCATTTTTTATGGCGAACGCTACCGCGCAGAACCTCAAGCCACGGCAAAAAACGGCAGGGCAAGGTACAACTTGATGACGATGACGTTAATGATATCGATGAAGAACGCTCCCACCATCGGCACCACCAGAAACGCTATCTGTGAAGGCCCATAGCGCTGCGTCACTGCCTGCATGTTGGCGATGGCCGTCGGCGTGGCGCCCAACCCAAAACCGCAATGCCCTGCCGCCAAGACGGCTGCATCGTAATGACTGCCCATGATTCTGAACGTCACGAAAATCGCAAACAGCGCCATGACCAATGTCTGGGCCGCCAGGATAATGAATATCGGCAAGGCCAGCGACGCCAGCTCCCACAACTTGAGTGACATCAAGGCGATCGCCAGGAACAGTGACAGGCTGACATTGCCAAGTACGGACACTTCTCGCTCAAAGACCTGATACAAGCCGAGTGCCGAAAGTCCATTACGCAGGACCACCCCCACGAACAAGACACAAACGAATGTCGGCAACTCGAATGCGGTGTCGTGGAGCTGCCCATTCAAGAGCGTACCGACCAACAGGCTGACCGCAATCAGCGCCAGCGTCTCGATAAACGAAAACGGTGTAATCGAGCGCTCTTTGTTCGGCTGTTCGAAGCCCTTGGGTATCCGGGGCTTTTCTGATTCAAGGCCGCCGGGTGACTGGACACGCTTGATGAGCAGGCGCGCAACCGGTCCACCGATCAAGCCACCCAACACCAAACCAAACGTCGCGGAAGCCATCGCAAGTTCGGAGGCGGAAGCCAGACCGTACTTCTCACTGAACACCGTCCCCCACGCCGCGCCGGTACCGTGACCGCCCGCCAAGCTGATCGAGCCAGTCAGCAACCCCATTAGCGGATCGAGCCCCAGCGCTTTTGCGAGCCCGATGCCCATGGCATTCTGGACCACCAACAGGCCGACGACCGCCAGCAGGAAAATCCCAACTACGCGCCCGCCTTTCTTCAGGCTCGCGAAGTCTGCGCTCAGGCCAATCGTGGCAAAAAATGCCAGCATCAACGGTGTCTGCAATGAAGTATCAAATCGAACTTCAACTTCAAGCCCCCGCAAAGCCAGGAGCACCAGGGCAACTACCAGCCCGCCCGCTACAGGCTCAGGGATATTGTAGGCGCGTAGAAAACCAACACGTGTAACAAGTCCGCGCCCCAGCAAAAGCACTAGAGAGGCGGCGACAAGTGTTCCATAGAAATCGAGCTGAAACATGAGTGTTTATTCTTTGAACATATATTCAGGGGCGAACTTTTTACCTGGACACGCCTCTTGAACAAGTTGATTGTCTCAACACTGATTGGCTTTGAATTCAAGGACCTTCAATGGTCTGAATATATCGAAATATTTCTGGAGGAATATAACTTGGCGCAACTCTATCAATCGAAGTGTCTTATTGCCAAGCATAGAGACCGCACTAAAACTGTGCAGTTGTGACTAGAAGTGTAAGAGCGGAATATGCGCACACTCACTCGCTACGCAATGGAAGACTGCACATAAAGAGAAACATTCATGACTTCAAAAAAGACAATGCCCCGATAAGCCGGGGCATTGTCCTTGAATCGCAGCGCTGATCGTTATTTGACCAAGCGCCAGGTAAACGGATACCGATACGGCTGCCCTTCATTGGCCTTCACGCCACCAATGATCGTCAGCACCAGCGCACCGATGGCCACCAGGCCGAACAGGAAGAAGCCGATCACCACGACCATCAGCAGCAGGCTGATCGCCGAGGCAATCGCCACGGTGATCTGGAAGTTCAGCGCTTCCTTGCCCTGGGCATCGATGAACGGGTCGGACTCACGCTTGAGCTGCCAGAGCACCAGCGGCCCGATCAGCGTGCCGAACGGAATCCAGATCCCCAACAAGGCGGACAGGTGACAAAACATTGCCCATTGACGCGCCTCTTTGCTCGGCTGGGGCAGTAGGATTTGCTCATCACTCATGACGCTCTCCTTGTCTTGAAGCGGGAATCGATCAGTCAGCCAAGGCGGCCTTTTGCAGTTCGAAGATTTCGTTCATGCCTTTCTTCGCCAACTCCAGCATAGCGTTCAATTCTTCCGGCTGGAACGGTGCGCCCTCGGCGGTGCCCTGGACTTCGATGAAACCGCCGGCACTGGTCATGACCACGTTCAGGTCAGTCTCGGCAGCGGAGTCTTCCAGGTAATCCAGGTCCAGCACCGGCTCGCCCTGGTACATGCCCACGGACACAGCGGCGATCATTTGCTTGAGCGGGTCGCCGCCCTTGAGGCCGCCGCGCTTCTTGATCACTTTCAAGGCATCGACCAGGGCGACCATAGCCCCGGTGATGGAGGCAGTACGGGTACCGCCGTCGGCCTGGATCACGTCGCAATCGACATACAGCGTTACGTCGCCCAACTTGGACATGTCCAGGGCAGCACGCAGCGAACGGCCGATCAAACGTTGGATTTCCAGGGTACGGCCGCCTTGCTTGCCACGGCTGGCCTCACGCTGGTTCCGCTCACCGGTGGCGCGCGGCAGCATGCCGTATTCGGCCGTCAACCAGCCCTGGCCCTGACCCTTGAGGAACCGTGGCACGCCGTTTTCGACACTGACAGTGCAGATGACTTTGGTATCACCGAATTCGACCAGTACAGATCCCTCGGCGTGTTTGGTGTAGTTGCGGGTAATGCGGATCGAGCGAAGCTGATCGGCAGCGCGACCACTTGGACGTTTCATAGGGAATACCTGTACGGAGGACGGAAAACTGCCGAGCATTATAGAGCCGTGAATCGTCATAGGGCAGTTAAACGTCGCTCGGTTCTAAAAAGCCGGCGCGAGCGAGGCCGCGCAAAGGCCCGCCCGACGGGCTGCTGCGCTTTGTCGCAAGCGCGGTTGGGGGCATGCGCTTCACTGCGCTACAATCCTGCGCCTTTGCTGCCCTTCGGCTTTTATTCACAGATTCCAGGCCCCACGACCACCCGTTGTGGCCGCCTGCATTGCGAGGATCCTCCATGGTGCACAGCATGACCGCCTTCGCCCGCGTCGAAAAAGCCGGGGCCCAAGGCACGCTGAGCTGGGAACTGCGCTCGGTCAACAGCCGCTACCTGGAGCCGCACCTGCGCCTGCCCGAGTCTTTCCGCGACCTCGAAGGCGGCGTGCGCGAGGCGCTGCGCCAGGGCCTGTCCCGGGGCAAGCTGGAATGCACCCTGCGCTTCACCGAAGAAAACACTGGCAAAGCCTTGCAGGTGGACCGCGAGCGCGCCGCGCAACTGGTCGCCGCCGCCGAAACCGTCGCCAGCCTGATCAAGCACCCTGCCGCCCTGAACCCACTGGAAGTCCTGGGCTGGCCCGGCGTGCTGGTGGGTGACGCGAGCGACCCGCAGGCGCTGAACGCCGAGGCGATGGCGCTGTTCAATGAAGGACTCAAGGAACTCAAGGCCGGCCGCGAGCGCGAAGGTGCGGAGCTGGCCCGGCTGATCAACGAGCGCCTGACCTCCATCGAAGAAGACGTCAGCACCCTGCGCGAACTGGTCCCGCAGATGCTCGCCACCCAGCGCCAGAAGGTCCTCGACCGCTTCACCGACATGAAGGCCGAGCTGGACCCGCAACGCCTGGAACAGGAAATGGTCATGCTCGCGCAAAAGAGCGACGTGGCCGAAGAACTGGATCGCCTGAGCACCCACATCATCGAAGTTCGCCGGGTGCTCAAGTCCGGCGGTGCGGCCGGTCGCCGCCTCGACTTCCTGATGCAGGAGCTCAACCGCGAGGCCAATACACTGGGCTCCAAGGCCTTCGACCCGCGCAGCACCCAGGCGGCGGTCAACCTCAAGGTGTTGATCGAACAAATGCGCGAACAAGTGCAAAACATTGAGTAAGGCTAACGACATGACCCACAGCACCGGCACCCTCTACATCATTTCCGCGCCCTCGGGCGCCGGCAAGACCAGCCTGGTCAAGGCACTGATCGATGCCGAACCGCAGATCCGCGTCTCGGTCTCGCACACCACCCGCGCCATGCGTCCGGGCGAAGTGAATGGTGTGAACTATCACTTCGTCGACCGCGAAGAGTTCGTGAAGATGGCCGAACACGGCGACTTCCTGGAGCGCGCCGAAGTTTTCGGCAACCTTTATGGCACTTCACAAAGCTACTTGCAGCAGACCCTGGACGAAGGTCACGACCTGATCCTGGAAATCGACTGGCAAGGCGCCGAGCAGGTGCGCAAGCTGATGCCCCAGGCCCGTTCGATCTTCATCCTGCCGCCGAGCCAGCAGGCCCTGCGCCAGCGCCTGACCAACCGTGGCCAGGACAGCGACGACATCATCGAGGGCCGGATGCGCGAAGCGGTCAGCGAGATGAGTCACTACGTCGACTATGATTACCTGATCATCAACGACGATTTCGCCCACGCGCTGGACGACCTGAAGGCGATTTTCCGCGCCAGCCAGCTGCAGCAGAAACGCCAGCAGCAACGTTTCGGCAAATTATTGGCCGAATTGTTGGGCTGAACAGCTCTTCCCAAAACCGCTGCGACGGCTTTACATTGGTAGTCGCAGCGCGCCGAGGGGTTTGGTTAAAAAATCAGCGCTTCCCTAAACGCTGGTGTTTTTTTAAACTGTCGAGTCCGCTCGCCCAACCGGGCAGCGCGCATATTGCATTCGCTCCGAGGAATACCATGGCCCGCGTAACCGTTGAAGACTGCCTAGAACACGTGGAAAACCGCTTTGAGCTGGTCATGCTCTCTACCAAGCGTGCCCGTCAACTGGCCACCGGTGGCAAAGAGCCGTTGGTCCAGTGGGAAAACGACAAGCCTACCGTAGTAGCGCTGCGTGAAATCGCCGAAGGCCTGATGAGCTACGAGTTCATCGCCAACGCTGAAATCGTCGAAGACGAACCGCTGTTCGCAGCGTTCGAGGACGAGTCCAACGAGGCGGTCTAAGCCTATGCCTGGTCGACGTAGCACGGCGCGGGGTCACAGCAAACGGCAGGAGTCATCATCATGCCGAGCATAGACGCCCTCGCCGATCGCTTATCGGCCTACCTCGGCACGGACCAGGTCAACCTGGTCCGCCGAGCCTATTTCTACGCCGAACAAGCCCACGACGGCCAACGCCGCCGCAGCGGCGAGGCGTACGTCACGCATCCCCTTGCGGTGGCGAATATTCTTGCCGACATGCACATGGACCATCAGAGCCTGATGGCGGCGATGCTGCATGACGTGATCGAAGACACCGGCATTGCCAAGGAAGCGCTGCAAGCGCAGTTCGGCGAAACCGTGGCCGAACTGGTCGACGGGGTCAGCAAGCTGACCCAGATGAACTTCGAGACCAAGGCCGAGGCCCAGGCCGAGAACTTCCAGAAAATGGCCATGGCCATGGCCCGCGACATTCGCGTGATCCTGGTCAAGCTCGCCGACCGCCTGCACAACATGCGCACCCTGGAAGTGCTGTCCGGCGAAAAACGCCGGCGCATCGCCAAGGAAACCCTGGAAATCTACGCCCCCATCGCCAACCGCCTGGGCATGCACGCGATCCGCATCGAGTTCGAAGACCTCGGTTTCAAGGCCATGCACCCGATGCGTTCGGCGCGGATCAACCAGGCCGTCAAGCGCGCCCGGGGCAACCGCAAGGAAATCGTCAACAAGATCGAAGAGTCCCTGAGCCACTGCCTGGCCATCGACGGCATCGAAGGCGAAGTCAGCGGGCGGCAGAAACACCTCTACGGCATCTACAAGAAAATGCGCGGCAAGCGTCGGGCCTTCAACGAAATCATGGACGTCTACGCGTTCCGGATCATCGTCGACAAGGTCGATACCTGCTACCGCGTGCTGGGCGCTGTACATAATTTGTACAAACCGTTGCCGGGGCGCTTCAAGGATTACATCGCGATCCCCAAGGCCAACGGCTATCAGTCGCTGCACACCACGCTGTTCGGCATGCACGGCGTACCCATCGAAATCCAGATCCGCACCCGCGAAATGGAAGAGATGGCCAATAATGGCATCGCCGCTCACTGGCTGTACAAATCCAGCGGTGACGAACAACCCAAGAGCACCCACGCCCGTGCCCGGCAGTGGGTCAAGGGCGTGCTGGAAATGCAGCAGCGTGCCGGCAACTCCCTGGAATTCATCGAGAGCGTGAAGATCGATCTGTTCCCGGACGAGGTCTACGTCTTCACGCCCAAGGGCCGGATCATGGAGCTGCCCAAAGGCTCCACGGCCGTGGACTTTGCCTATGCGGTGCACACCGACGTCGGCAACAGTTGCATCGCGTGCCGGATCAACCGCCGCCTGGCACCGTTGTCCGAACCGCTGCAAAGCGGCTCCACGGTTGAAATCGTCAGCGCCCCGGGCGCACGACCCAACCCGGCATGGCTCAATTTCGTGGTCACCGGCAAGGCCCGCACCCATATCCGTCACGCCCTGAAACTGCAACGCCGCTCCGAATCCATCAGCCTCGGCGAACGCCTGCTGAACAAGGTGCTGAACGGTTTCGACAGCTCGCTGGACAAGATCCCGGCCGAGCGCGTGCAACTGATGCTCCACGAATACCGTCTCGAATTGATCGAAGACCTGCTCGAAGACATCGGCCTGGGCAATCGCATGGCCTACGTCGTTGCCCGTCGCCTGCTCGGCGAAGGCGAACAGTTGCCAAGCCCCGAAGGCCCGCTGGCGATTCGCGGCACCGAGGGCCTGGTGCTCAGTTATGCCAAGTGTTGCACGCCGATCCCGGGCGACCCGATTGTCGGCCATTTGTCCGCCGGCAAAGGGATGGTCGTGCACCTGGACAACTGCCGCAACATCAGCGAAATCCGGCACAACCCGGAAAAATGCATCCAGCTCTCCTGGGCCAAGGATGTCACCGGCGAATTCAACGTCGAGCTGCGGGTCGAGCTGGAGCACCAGCGCGGCCTGATCGCCCTGCTGGCCAGCAGCGTCAATGCCGCCGACGGCAATATCGAAAAAATCAGCATGGATGAACGCGATGGCCGCATCAGCGTCGTTCAATTGGTGGTCAGCGTACACGACCGTGTGCACCTGGCCCGCGTGATCAAGAAACTGCGCGCCCTGACCGGCGTTATCCGCATCACCCGCATGCGCGCGTAGCCCATTCGTTATCAGGAGTCATTCATGACCAAGACTGTTATCACCAGCGACAAGGCCCCGGCCGCCATCGGTACTTATTCCCAGGCGATCAAGGCTGGCAACACCGTGTACATGTCGGGCCAGATTCCACTGGACCCCAAGACCATGGAGCTGGTGGAAGGCTTCGAAGCCCAGACCGTGCAGGTGTTCGAAAACCTCAAGGCCGTGGCCGAGGCCGCCGGTGGTTCGTTCAAGGACATCGTCAAGCTGAACATCTTCCTCACCGACCTGAGCCACTTCGCCAAGGTCAACGAGGTGATGGGCAAGTACTTCGACCAGCCTTACCCTGCCCGCGCCGCCATCGGCGTGGCTGCCCTGCCCAAGGGCGCTCAGGTTGAGATGGATGCCATCCTGGTCATCGAGTAATAAGGCCGGCGCAGCCTCCCCCGCTGCGCCGTTTTCGTCTTGAAAGGATTCCACCATGCGCAAAGCGCTTGCTCTCTCGCTGGCTGCCCTGCTTCTGGGCGGCTGCGCCAGCGACCCTGCCGACCGTGACATCAGCGGCACCTGGATCAACCAGGCAGCCATCGACGCTGCCGCCAAGGGCGGCCCGCTTCGCGAAGCGCTGCAGGGCTATGGCCCGAACCTGGAATGGGACGTCAACACCCGGGCCGGCCAGGCGCGCTACACCAACGGTTTTGAAAACGTCGAAGGCAAATTGCTGGGCGAAGAAGACGGCGCCTGGAAAGTCGATTTCTACGGCAGCTCCGCCAGCGAACTCAAGCGCGACGGCGACCAGTTGAGCCAGGCCGCCACCGAGAACGAACCGCAGCAGGTCTTCGATCGCGCACAAGTCCAGGTCCCGGAAGGCGCGCCCATCGGTGCCAGTTTCGAGCGTGCGCTGTATGCCGCCTACCTGGGCGGCACCTGGAACATCGCCAGCGGCCCCGGCCAGGGCGCCACCGTGCAATTCCAGCCCGACGGCCAGGTCAGCGGCCTTCCGGGTGCCGATCGCTATGCCTTGTGCCTGGCCGGCGATTGCGCCTCCATGAGCGGTGGCAACGACAACATCTGGCTGCAACAGAACGGCCAGGGCAACACCTGGATCTTTGCCCGCGACGGCAAGAAGCTGGAGATCTTCCAGACCGTCAACGCCGCGCTGGCCGATGAAATGCCTTCGTTCACGCCGGGCACTCGGCAGTGGTTGCTGGAAAAGCAGTAAGAGACAGGGCGCCTTGAAGTAACTGTACGAGCGCCCCCTCCCGGCAAAGGTTCACGCGCGAGACGGAACTGGCTTTTTTCTACCCAGGCGGATCAGCTCATTGGAGAAACACAGCCCAATGATGATCAGCAGTGCGCCCGGGTACAGGCTTTCGCGCGGCACCTCATTGAGCACAACAAATGCCAGCAGTGCGGCGAACAGCGGCTCGGTCAGCTCCAAGGCTTGCACCTGGGATGGCTTGAGGTACTCGATTGCCTTGGTGGTGCAGAAAAAACCGAGGATGGTCGGCAGCGCGGCCAACGCCAGCAGTGCGCCAATCGCCCAGGGCGACAGCTCACCGATCACAAAGCCGTCGGCCGAAGCCGGCATCAGCAAGTACAGGCTGCCGAAGAACAGCAACTGACGAGTGAAGTGCAGCCCACCGGACACGCCCATCCGCTTCATGGCTACCGAAAACGCCCCATAGCCGCAGCCCGCCATGGACGCGAGCGCAACGCCCTGGAGCGTGAAGCCCTGCTGCAGATCGGCGCCAAAGATCACCGCGATTCCGGCGATCGCCAAGGCGGCACCCACAGTGGCGTTCGCGGTGATCGGATCCTTGAGGATTATGCGTCCGAGCACAATCGAGGAAATGGAAGCACTGGCCATCAGCATCACGACTACACCCGCCGCAGCGTAATGCCGATAGGCAGCCGTTTCGAAGTGGAACAGCACAAAGATACCGAGAAACGCGCAGATCGCCGCCTGGGTCCATTTGGCCGTCGTCGCCGGACGCTTGATAAACAGCAGCAAGGCCGAGAGCAGCAGACAACCCAGGACCGTCTTTATGACGGCGACACTGCTGGCGGTGAAACCATTGCTCATGAGCACTTTGCTGAGCACGCCTATCGTGGCGTTAAGTGCGGCGGCGGAGAGTGCAAAGATAACGCCTTTGCTGAAACTGGCTTGCATTGATGACGGTCCTTGTCGCTGTTAGGTCGTTCGACAGGATGTTGGCCCACCGACGACGCAAAAGATGACTGAAACGGTTGCGGGTGGCCTGCAGATCACTCTTGGCTTCGGCAAGCAGCGGTTAATGCTCGGCGAGCTCGATGAACCAAGTCAAGACCTGGAAGGTACTCAGGGCGGCAAGAGCCCATAGAGAACTAGCCCTTGGCGCCGAACCCCATCATCGAGCACATGCCGAGCAGGCCCGTGTCAGCAGCGCCCTTCCAGAATCGCCGCATACCCCTCGCGAAAACTCGGATACCGCGGCGTCCATCCCAAGGCCTTCGCCCGGGCATTGCTGCAGCGCTTGCTGCCGGCACGACGCACGCTGGCGTCTTCGGCCCACTGGGTGACGCCCATGTATTCACGCAACCAGCCCACCACCTCGGCCAGCGGCGCAGGGGCGTCGTCGACGCCGATGTAGCAATCGTCCAGCACCTGGCCCTGGCGATCGGCCTCCAGCAGGAACGCCAGCAAGCCGGCCGCATCATCGGCGTGGATGCGATTGGCGTACAGCGGCGGGTCGATCACGACGCGATAGCCTTGGCGCACCTGGCTCAGCAACCATTCCCGACCCGGCCCATAGATGCCGGTCAGGCGCACGCGACTGGCCGGGATGCCACTGTCCAAGGCCACTTGCTCGGCTTCGAGCATCAGGCGACCGGAATACCCGCCGGCCACGGTTGGCGAAGTTTCATCCACCCATTCGCCCTGCTGTTGCCCATACACACTGCTGCTGGACACAAACAGCAGACGCTTGGGCTGCTGCCCATGCTGCTTCAACCAGCTCAACACGTGCTGCAACCCCTCGACATAAGCCGTGCGATAACCCGCTTCGTCATGGTCGGTGGCCGCGGCGCTGTACACCAGGTAATCCAGTGACCCGGTGGGCCAGGCGGCGGGGCATTGCTCGCTGAACAAATCCCCCGCCACCCCGATGACGCCCGCCGGCAGGTTCGAAACCGTGCGCCGCAGGCCATGGACTTGCCAATGTTCGGCCACTAACTGGCTGGCCAGGCGGCCGCCGATATCACCGCAGCCGGCGATCAAAACAGAAGGCGCGGACATCAAGAACTCCTCTGGCAAAGCCGCAGACTAGCCTTCGCAGGGGACGAGCGGCTAGCCATGGGACAAAAAAAGTAACTGTATTACTTTTGTTAACAAGAATTAATTGCAATAATGCCCACCACTTTTGTTCTCGGCCCCCGAGGCCTGGAAGAACATCAACCTTCTTTTTTCTCTCAGGTCCGGCCAGCATGAAACGCTCTCTATCCCCCGCTTCGCCAACCAATCGACCTCGTGCCTGGGGCACGGTAGCCGCCCTGCTGTTCAGCCTGCTGCTGGCACCTGCCGCCGCATTCGCCGATCAAGCGTCCGCTCCCGCAACCACTAGCGAACCCGCTGCAAGCACGCCGCAAGTACCGCGCAACCCTGACGGCAGCGTGGACACCTCGTCACTTCCTCCAGAAGTCCAAAAGGCATTGTCCGAGTTCGGCGAAGCGGCAAAGAAGATGGAAGAAGAACAGCAAAATGCCGACAACTCCCTGGGCATGGCCCACGACCTGTCGCCATGGGGCATGTACAAGAACGCCGACATCATCGTGAAAATCGTGATGATCGGCCTGGCCATCGCCTCGATCATCACCTGGACCATCTGGATTGCCAAAGGCTTCGAGCTACTGGGTGCCAAGCGTCGCTTGCGTGGTGAAATCGCCGCCCTGAAAAAAGCCACCACCCTCAAGGAAGCCAGCGCCACCGCCGCGAAGGCAGGCACTCTTGCCAACCTGCTGGTGCATGACGCACTCGAAGAGATGCGCCTGTCGGCCAACAGCCGCGAGAAAGAAGGCATCAAGGAGCGCGTGAGCTTCCGCCTCGAGCGCCTGGTCGCCGCCTGTGGTCGCAGCATGAGCAGCGGCACCGGCGTGCTCGCCACCATCGGCTCTACCGCGCCATTCGTCGGCCTGTTCGGCACCGTGTGGGGCATCATGAACAGCTTCATCGGCATCGCCAAGACCCAGACCACCAACCTCGCCGTCGTCGCACCCGGCATCGCCGAAGCCTTGCTTGCAACGGCCTTGGGCCTGGTCGCAGCGATCCCGGCCGTCGTGATCTACAACGTTTTCGCCCGCTCCATTGCCGGCTACAAGGCCCAGGTCTCCGATGCTTCGGCCGAAGTCCTGCTGCTGGTCAGCCGTGACCTCGACCACCAGCCGACCGAGCGCAGCTCGCAACCGCACATGGTGAAAGTGGGGTAATCGGCCATGGGCCTGCATTTGAAAGAAGGCGCAGACGACGATCTGGCCGAGAACCACGAAATCAACGTCACGCCGTTCATCGACGTGATGCTGGTGCTGTTGATCATCTTCATGGTGGCCGCCCCGCTCGCCACCGTGGACATCAAGGTTGACCTGCCAGCGTCGACGGCCAAGCCTTCGCCACGGCCGGAGAAACCGGTGTTCCTCAGCGTCAAGGCTGACCAGCGGCTGTTCCTGGGTGAAGACGAGGTCAAGGCCGAAACCCTCGGCGCGACCCTCGACGCCAAGACCCAAGGCAAGAAAGACACGACGATCTTCTTCCAGGCCGACAAAGGCGTGGACTACGGCGACCTGATGAGCGTGATGGACGCGCTGCGGGGCGCCGGCTACCTGAAGGTCGGTTTGGTCGGACTCGAGACGGCGCCCAAAAAATGATCACGACGCGCCAAAAGCTGACGCGTTACAGCGGTAGCCTGGCAGTGGTGCTGGGCGCGCATGCGCTCGCCATCGCCCTGGCGCTGAACTGGACATCGCGCCCGCCCATCGAATTGCCTCCCCAGGCGATGATGGTCGAGCTGGCGCCGGTACCAGCCCCGCCGCCACCGGCACCGCCCAAAGTCGTCACACCGCCGCAACCTCCCGAGCCGGTCGAAGAATTGCCGCTGCCCAAGCTTGCCGAAGCGCCGAAGCCGGAGATTTCCGTGCCCAAGCCGGTCAAGCCCAAGCCAAAGCCGCAACCGCCCAAGCCCAAACCGGTGGAGAAAAAGCCCGAGCCGCCGAAGGAACAGCCGTCGGAGCAGAAGCCCAGCGACACCCCGCCAACCCAGTCAGTGGCCGAGAAGTCCGCGCAACCGGCTCCTGGCCCGTCGCCTGCACAATCGGCTGCCAAGGCCAATTGGCAGGGCACGCTGCTGGCGCACCTGGGCAAGTACAAGAAGTACCCGCCCAGGGCCCAGCAGATGAACAAGGAAGGCACCAACCGCCTGCGTTTCGTGGTGGATGCCGAAGGCAACGTGTTGTCATTCGAACTGGTGGGCAGCTCCGGCACGGACTCGCTGGACAAGGCCACCCTGGAAATGATCCGCAAAGCCCAACCGCTGCCCAAGCCACCGGCCGAGCTGCTGACCAACGGCACCATCGAACTGACGGCACCGTTTGTGTACTCCATCGACAAGCGCCGGCGCTGATCCCAATTACCAGCCCCTGTAACAGGGGCTTGCTGTTCCTGGTAAGCGTTTTGGAGCACAGGGGATTGGGAGCAAAGCCATCTGTGGAGCCAGGGCATCTGTGGGAGCAAAGCTTGCTCGCGATACAGGCACCTCGGTTCCAGCGAACACCGCGTTAACTTCATCGCGGGCAAGCCTTGCTCCCACAGAAGCTCCACATTCTTAAATAATCCCTGACCACACAGACATTGGACAGTGTCACACCCCGCCCCCAGTCTGATAACGTGCGTCTATCGATTGCAGCCGGTATGCTTGGCTCGCAACTTCACGGACGCTCGCCATGACCCTCACAGAATTACGCTACATCGTGACCCTCGCCCAAGAGCAGCATTTCGGCCATGCGGCCGAGCGTTGCCACGTCAGCCAGCCGACGTTGTCGGTGGGCGTGAAAAAGCTTGAAGACGAACTCGGTGTGCTGATTTTCGAGCGCAGCAAAAGCGCCGTGCGCCTGACCCCCGTGGGCGAAGGCATCGTGGCCCAGGCACAAAAGGTCCTGGAGCAGGCCCAGGGCATTCGCGAACTCGCCCAGGCCGGCAAGAACCAACTGACCGCCCCGCTGAAAGTCGGCGCGATCTACACCGTCGGCCCGTACCTGTTCCCGCACCTGATTCCGCAACTGCACCGGGTCGCCCCGCAGATGCCGTTGTACATCGAAGAAAACTTCACCCATGTGCTGCGCGACAAGCTGCGCAACGGCGAGCTGGACGCGATCATCATCGCCCTGCCGTTCAACGAAGCCGACGTCCTGACCCTGCCGCTCTACGACGAACCGTTCTACGTCCTGATGCCGGCCCAGCACCCCTGGACCCAGAAAAAGACCATCGACGCCGCCCTGCTCAACGACAAGAGCCTGCTGTTGCTCGGCGAAGGCCACTGCTTCCGCGACCAGGTGCTCGAAGCCTGCCCAACCCTGACCAAGGGCAGCGAAGGCGCCAAGCACACCACGGTGGAGTCCAGTTCCCTGGAAACCATCCGCCACATGGTCGCCTCGGGCCTGGGCATTTCGATCCTGCCGCTGTCGGCGGTGGACAGCCATCATTACTCCCCGGGCGTGATCGAAGTCCGCCCGCTGACGCCGCCCGTGCCGTTCCGCACCGTCGCCATCGCCTGGCGCGCCAGTTTCCCGCGGCCCAAGGCCATCGAGATCCTCGCTGACTCGATCCGTCTGTGCTCCGTGGCCAAGCCGCCCGCTGGCAAGTAAGCCACGGCCATGACGGAGCTGTCGAAAGTGCCGGTCACGACACTCAAGGGTGTCGGTGAAGCCATGGCCGAAAAACTGGCCAAGGTCGGCCTGGAAAACCTCCAGGACGTGCTGTTCCACCTGCCCCTGCGTTACCAGGACCGCACCCGTGTGGTGCCTATCGGCCATTTGCGCCCGGGCCAGGATGCGGTGATCGAAGGCACCGTCAGCGGCGCCGACGTGGTCATGGGTCGTCGGCGCAGCCTGGTGGTACGCCTGCAGGACGGCACCGGCGGGCTCAGCCTGCGCTTCTATCATTTCAGCAATGCGCAAAAGGAAGGCCTCAAGCGTGGCACCCGCGTGCGCTGCTACGGCGAGGCACGGCCCGGTGCGTCGGGGCTGGAGATCTATCACCCGGAATACCGCAGCATTACCGGTGACGAACCGCCGCCCGTGGATGAAACCCTGACCCCGGTCTATCCGCTCACCGAAGGCCTGACCCAACAACGTCTGCGCCAGCTCTGCCAACAAACCCTGACCCTGCTCGGCCCCAGCAGCCTGCCCGACTGGCTGCCCACGGAACTGGCCCGGGATTACCACCTGGCGCCCCTGGCCGACGCGATCCGCTACCTGCACCATCCGCCCGCCGATGCCGACGTCGACGAACTCGCCCTCGGCCATCACTGGGCCCAGCATCGCCTGGCGTTCGAAGAACTGCTGACCCATCAACTGTCGCAGCAACGCCTGCGCGAAAGCCTGCGTTCCCTGCGCGCCCCGGCCATGCCCAAGGCCAGGGATCTGCCGGCCCGCTACCTGGCCAACCTCGGTTTCGCCCCCACGGGCGCCCAGCAACGGGTCGGCAACGAAATTGCCTACGACCTGAGCCAGCCGGAGCCGATGCTGCGGCTGATCCAGGGTGATGTCGGCGCCGGCAAGACCGTGGTCGCCGCCCTTGCGGCGCTGCAAGCCTTGGAGGCCGGTTATCAGGTGGCGCTGATGGCGCCCACCGAGATCCTCGCCGAACAACATTTCATCACCTTCCAGCGCTGGCTCGAACCGTTGGGCATCGAAGTCGCCTGGCTGGCCGGCAAGCTCAAGGGCAAGAACCGCGTCGCCGCCCTGGCACAGATCGCCGAAGGCGCACCGATGGTGGTCGGCACCCATGCGCTGTTCCAGGACGAAGTGCAGTTCAAGAACCTGGCCCTGGTGATCATCGACGAACAGCACCGCTTCGGCGTGCAACAGCGCCTGGCCCTGCGGCAGAAAGGCGTGGGTGGGCGGATGTGCCCTCATCAATTGATCATGACCGCGACGCCAATCCCGCGGACCCTGGCGATGAGCGCCTACGCCGACCTCGACACCTCGATCCTCGACGAACTGCCGCCCGGCCGCACACCAGTCAATACCGTGCTGGTCACCGACACCCGACGAGTGGAGGTGATCGAGCGCGTGCGTAGCGCCTGCGCCGAAGGGCGGCAGGCTTATTGGGTGTGCACGCTGATCGAAGAGTCGGAAGAACTGACCTGCCAGGCGGCCGAAACCACCTATGAAGACCTCACCGCCGCCCTCGGCGAGTTGAAGGTCGGGCTGATCCACGGCCGCATGAAGCCCGCCGAGAAAGCCGCCGTCATGGCTGAGTTCAAGGCCGGCGCCCTGCAACTGCTGGTCGCAACCACGGTGATCGAGGTGGGCGTCGACGTGCCCAATGCCAGCCTGATGATCATCGAGAACCCCGAGCGCCTGGGCCTGGCGCAGCTGCACCAACTGCGCGGCCGGGTGGGCCGGGGCAGCGCCGCCAGCCATTGCGTCCTGCTCTATCACCCGCCGTTGTCGCAGATCGGCCGCCAGCGGCTGGGGATCATGCGCGAAACCAACGACGGTTTCGTCATTGCCGAAAAAGACCTCGAATTGCGCGGCCCCGGTGAAATGCTCGGCACACGCCAGACCGGTCTGCTTCAATTCAAGGTAGCCGACCTGATGCGCGACGCCGATCTGCTCCCCGCCGTACGCGACGCCGCCCAGGCCCTGCTGGAACGCTGGCCCGACCACGTCAGCCCGCTGCTGGATCGCTGGCTGCGTCACGGGCAGCAATACGGCCAAGTGTGAGCACGCGCTCAGTTTTCAAGACCCGCGTGCCGGACAAGCTGGTTATACTGACCAACTTGTATGAAAACGGATACAGACCATGACAGAAGCTGCCCTCGTCCCCGAAGCCCCGCACGCTCCGTCTGTTATTCGGCTGTTGCTCGAGAAATTGGGCATCGGCTATGACGAAGTACTCGAACGCCCCGGCCTGAACCCAGCCCGCAAAGTACAGGCGGTGTTGCTGCACGATGCCGTTGGCGCGCTGATGGTGCTGTTTCCGCAAAGTCAGCTGCTGGACCTCAACCGCCTGGCCGAACTCACCGGACGCAAGCTCACGGCGGTGCCGACCGAACGCCTGGAGCGCATGCTCGGCAAACATAGCCTGAGCCTGCTGCCCGGCCTGCCGGCGCTGACCAGCTCACCGTGCCTGTACGAAGAAAGCCTGCTGCGCGAACCGAAGTTGCTGATCAACTCCGGTGAGCCGGGGCTGTTGCTGGAAGTCACCAGCGAAGCATTCAAGACCATGCTCACCAAGGCCAGCGCCGCGACGTTCGGCGAAGCCGTGAGCAACATCACCCCCAACCTGGACCGCCCGCACGACGACCGCAAGGAAATCACCCAGGCTGTACAGGCGTTCACCGCCCGGCGTATCCAGCAACGGCTGGAAGAAACCATCGAGATCCCGCCGCTGGCCGAAACCGCGCAGAAAATCATCAAGCTGCGGGTCGACCCCGACGCGACCATCGATGACATCACCGGCGTGGTGGAAACCGACCCGGCCCTGGCCGCGCAAGTGGTGAGCTGGGCCGCCTCGCCCTACTACGCATCACCCGGCAAGATTCGTTCGGTGGAAGATGCCATCGTGCGGGTGCTGGGCTTCGACTTGGTGATCAACCTGGCGCTGGGCCTGGCCCTGGGCAAGACCCTGAGCCTGCCCAAGGACCATCCGCAACACACCACGCCGTACTGGCACCAGTCGATCTACACCGCCGCCGTCATCGAAGGCCTGACCCGCGCCATGCCGCGCGCCCAGCGTCCCGAAGGCGGCCTGACCTACCTGTCCGGCCTGCTGCACAACTTCGGTTATCTGCTGCTGGCCCACGTGTTCCCGCCGCACTTCTCGCTGATCTGCCGGCACCTGGAGGTCAACCCGCACCTGTGCCACAGCTACGTGGAACAGCACCTGCTGGGCATCAGTCGCGAACAGATCGGCGCCTGGCTGATGCGCTACTGGGACATGCCCGACGAACTGGCCACCGCCCTGCGTTTCCAGCACGACCCGCACTACGACGGCGAATACGCCGCCTACCCGAACCTGGTATGCCTGGCCGTACGCCTGCTGCGCTCGCGAGGAATCGGCTCCGGCCCGGACGAGGAAATTCCCGATGCATTGCTCGAGCGCGTAGGCCTGTCTCGGGACAAGGTCAACGATGTAGTCAGCAAAGTGCTGGAAGCGGAAGTGCTGCTGCGGGAACTGGCTTCGCAGTTCAGCCATTGATTGCTGACGCAGGCAGCTGAGCTTTTGTGGCGAGGGAGCTTGCTCCCGCTCGGCTGCGCAGCAGACGCAAAACCTGCCGACGCGATCCGCCTGGAGGACCGCGTCAATCCATTTGGGGCCGCTTCGCAGCCCAGCGGGAGCAAGCTCCCTCGCCACAGGGGAATCACTAGGCTTTAGGCTTCCTCGGCTTCAAATACTTGGTCAGCCCCTGGAACCAGATCACCAGTGCCGGGTTGCCCTTGATCTGGATCGACTTGTCCTGAATCCCCGTCATGAACGCCAGCTGCTTGTTCTTCGCCTGCATCGTGGCGAAGCCATAGGCGGCGTCCTTGAAGGCGATGGCGAACGCAGGCTCCGGGTAAGTGCCGGACTGGCTAGTGATCCGCTGGTTTTTCACCGTGAAATGCCGGGCGACCTTGCCGTCCAGGGTTTGCAGCTGAAACACCAATTCCTTGTCGCCCAACTGCTGCTGGAACGCCGGATTGGTCCGACTGGCCTTGCCCATCAACAACCCCAGCACCCACAGCAGAAAACGAAATTTCATGGGCACAGCCTCGTGATGAAAGATGATTGGCTGGCAGTTTAGCGATTCTTCGGCGAAACGCCATCATCGGAACGCTTTAGCGGAAGATAAGCTGGTTTTCGCGAAAGATGACTGCCAAGTCACAAAACTCAAAAGTAAAAGATCGCAGCCTCCGGCAGCTCCTACGTCGATTTCCGTAGGAGCTGCCGAAGGCTGCGGTCTTTTGATCTTTTTGCTCTCCTGTTCCTCGGACATTTCCTTCAACACGCCGGGCTGTTCATGAACTAGGCGCGGTGGGCGTGGGCCGCTAACCTCTGTTCGTCACCAAAAAACGGTGACACGGACGTGCAAGTCCGACCTGGAGCACAATTGGTTATAGCTATTGGACGAGCATTTTTTTATGCTCGCGCCCCGTTATGGCAACTGTGCGTGGGAGACCTTCGGGTCTGCCGGATACTCCGGGCCGGTCTTGCACACTTACGCACAGTTGCCACCCTTTTCGAATGCAAGCGAGAGGATGTCAGCCCCAATACCGGAAAAATAATATGTTCAAGGTCACTCCCAATCCGCCGCAAAACGGCCACAAATCCCGCGTCCAAGCGCAGGAAGAAAAAAAGCTCGATGACGCCGCCACCCGCGCCCTCGACTACTACCTCAACCCCAAGCCCGCCTCACCGCCCGAACCCGACAGCACCAAGCTGTTCATCGTCGCCCCCCACATCGACACCGAAACCCTGCTGGCCTAGCCTCCGAAGACCTGCTCTCCATCAGCACCATCGCCGCCGACCTGGCTGACGACGTGGATGACTCTCGCCGCTGCGTCGCCCTGGCGATCAGCCGTATGGCCGATGGGGTGCAGTTGTTGGTTGAGCGGGCGTTGGATCATCTGGAAACCAAGGAGGCGGTGGCGCCCGGCGCCAAGGTGTAGAGCTTTGCATTGATGCAGGCTGAACCGGCGCCATCGCGAGCAAGCTTTGCTCCCACAGGTCCTGCTCAAACAGATCTGACGGGGGTACGACCGGGAGAGACAGGTCGTCTGTCAGGCCGCCTCGCGAGCAAGCTTTGCTCCCACAGGTCCTGCTCAAACAGATCTGATGGGTGTACGACCGGGAGAGACAGGTCGGCTATAAGGCCGCCTCGCGAGCAAGCTTTGCTCCCACAGGCCCTGCTCAAACAGATCTGACGGATGTACGACCGAGAGAGCCAGGTCGGCTGTTAGGCCGCCTCGGCGTGGACGTTGATCTCGGCGCCCCGTTAACCACGATGGCCGAACGCAGGTATTGTGGAGTGGGCATCCCGGCATGGATGCCGGGATAGCCGCGCTGGGCCATGGATGGCCCTTCGCGGCGGGCCCACGGAGCAATGCCGGAGTGAGGGCATGCCGAGCCTAAGCGAGGCACCAAGTGGTGGGGCATAAAGCGCTTTGGTTACTTTCGCGCTTTTCGAAAGTGACCCGCTGTAAGAGCGGAACCCTAAGTAGCCGTTACCGCAACAACGGATATGCCCCCAAAAACAACAGTGGGAGCGAGCTTGCTCGCGATGGCGCCGGTTCAGTCGACATGGATGCCAACTGAACCGACGCTATCGCGAGCAGGCTCGCTCCCACAAGGTTTTGGGTTTTGGCTGCTGATCAATGACCAGCAACCATCACTCAATCAAACATTCGGGCAAGGAACCGGTGCCCAGTCGCCCAGGTCCGGGTTTTTGCACATGCTGTTGACCTGAGTGGTACCCGCGCTGGCAACCTGCTTGCTTTCATCCTGCTTGGCCTTGGCGGTCTGCAGGGTTTTCTCGGTGGTCACCGCTTCTTTCGGCACGGTTGGCAGTTCTTTCTTCTTCGCCGGCGTCACTTTCTTCTTGGTCTTGGTGGTGGTCTGAGCCACGACCGGTGTGGTATCGGCAGTGGCCACGGTCACCACGTCAGTACGCTGCACACCCACTTGCTGCAGATCTTTCTCGTAAGCCTGGGTGTAGTTGTTCAGGTCTTCGGACGCTTTACCGTTGACCGCGACGATCAGGTCGTTCGACTCTTTCAGGCCGGCGACGATTTCTGCCAGGCGCTTGCGGCCTTCAGTGTCGTTGACAGTCTTGGCCTTGCGGTCGGCAACCAGTTTGCTGAACGCGTTCTGGTAGCACTGCTGCGACGTCTTGGCGTAGGCCGTGCTGCGGTCGATGTCGGTGACGCTTTTGTTGACGTCGGCGGCGTAGGACGCGATGCGCTGGTTGTCATCGGCGATCTGTTTCTGGCGCTCGGTGTAGTAACCGGCTGCACCACCGGCCAGGGCGCCGCCCGCGGCACCAATGGCGGCGTTGCGGCCACGGTCTTCCTTATCGGCGGTCAGGACGCCCAGCAGTGCACCGCCGACGGCGCCGACGGCCGCGCCGGTGACTACCGACTTGGTCATGTTGCCTTCGGTGGAGCGCAGGTGCTGCACCGGCTCGTAGCAGTTCGGGTAGTACTCGACTTTGGTGCTCGAGGCGACCTTGGAGGTCGGCGACGTGGCGCAGCCGGTCAGCACGGTGCTGAAGCCGACAGCGACCATCAGCAAGTGACGCTTGGAACCCGAAGCAAAAGGTTTACGGGAGAAAAGCATAGTTGTGTTCTCGTTTTAAGTTTTGACCAGCTCAGCGCAGCCCTATCGCCGCCTGAGTCCCTTCCAAGCTCGCTGACAGCGAACGCTCAAGACCGCTGAGCGTTCGATGCGAGCAATTCCTTCAATATCGCCGCCGGGTCGGCTCGTTTTTGCTGACGATAATCCCCGACATGACGAACGAATAACGTTGCGCGCGCCACCAGGCTCTTGCCCAATACCGGCTTGCGCTCCAACTCTTCCTTGATGCGTTGAAACTGCGCCTGGATCACGGCATCGGTGTAGCGCGTGCCGGTCGCCAGGTTGTCGATATAAATCGCCACCGCGCCATCGAGCGCGCTGCGACCGTTATCGATGGCCGTGGCGAACAGCGTGGCGCTGGCCTCATCCTTGGCGTCCAGGGCGGCTTGCCGACTGTTCTGCAGATTGGTCAGGCGAATGTTGTAGTTGTTGACGGTCTCGGCCACCAAGGCCGACGACTGAATCAGGTTGCCCGCCGCTTCTTCACGCTGCTGGGCGATGAGCGAGACGTTGCGCTTGAGCTCTTCGTTGACCAGGCCCAGTTCGGCTTGCAGGCGCGGGTCGACGCTGGCGGCGATGATGCTGTCCAGGCGCTTGGTCGGGTCATCGGCATCATCGATGGCGTCGGTCAGCGACGCGAGCCGACCTTCTTTCTGCCATTGGACGAACAATTCCTTGTAGCGCGAACGCGGCGCCGACAACGCACCGACGGCCACGCGAAAACCGGTGGTTTCGTTGCTTTGCTCGGTGCCGTCGGCGGCGAACAACGGGTATTCGCGGCGCATGCCGGTGAACAGCGTGCCCTCGCCTTCCAGGTAGTTGCCGCCCTTGACCACGAAGCCGCCATAGGCGCCCTGACGGCGACCGGCGTGCACCAATTGGAAGGATTCCTGGACCATCTCGGCGGCGTTGCCGACCACGTCGAACAGGCCAATCGGGTTCGGCAACTTGGTGCCAATGGGCATCAGCCGCGCCGCCTGGCCTGTGCCACCGGCGACCTGGTTGAACACCGCCCAATCGGCCAGCGGCCCGTCGCTTTCACTGCCTTCCAGGCGCCGCGGAAACAGGCGCCCTTCCAGGTCCTGGCGACTCACGGCTTGCCCACCACGGGCAGCGAATTCCCACTCGACTTCCGTCGGCAAGCGCACAAAACCCAGCCCGCCGTCTTCGGCGGAAGTCCCGCGACCGCTCACCGGCAGCAGGTCCTTGTGGTATTTCATCAGCCAGGCGCTGTACACCGCCGAGAAGCGCTCGGCCTCGAACCTCGACAGTTTCACCTTGGGCAACCGCCCCGCCACGCCTTGGGGCAAATCGGCTTGCAAGGTTTCGCAGGCCGGCGCCGCTTCGCCGCTGGCCAGCGATTGCGCCTGGGCCATGACCTGGGCGTATTGCCGGGCCGTGACCTCGTACTTGCCGATGAAGTACAGCATCGGCTTGAGCGGCGTCTTGGCGTCGGTCTTGGGCATCAACGGCGTGATGGTCTTGTTCCAATCCCCGGGCAGATCCTTGAGGGTGAACTGGCCGTTGATGAAGTCGCGCCGGTAGCCGGAAATGAACGACTGTTGATAGCCCGCCTCGTCTTCGCTGAACGGGTAACCGAGGCTGATCTCGCGGTCGTCCAGGGTGCCCTGGGCGAGGATGTAGACGTAGCGAAACACCATCTGGCCTTCGCACGGCAGCGGCAGGCTGACGTCGTCGGGCAACGGCTTGGGGTTGTCCAGCTTGTCCGTGCCTTCATCAGCCCAGACCAAACCGGCGAGGCTCAGCGCCACGGCGGCGCCCAATAACTTATACATCGCGAATTCCTTCACACGCCTGGATGCGCGCCACCCGCCAGCCACCACACGCCGCCGCGACGGCGCTGACGCCGAGCACGGCCACCAGGGCCAAGGTGTAGTGACGCACCAACAGATGACTGGCGTATTCGCCGGGCATCTGTGCAAATAAATAATTCAGGCCCGACTGCGCCAGGCCATACAGGCCGGCACTGAGCAGGGCCGCAAGTGTGGCGCTGTAGAGCGCCTGCAACACCACGAACAACAACAGCGCCGCGGTAGAAACCCCCAGCAGGCGCAACACCGACAGCTCCCGGCGCTTACGCTCGACCGCTGCAAGGGCACCAGCAAAGATCGCCGCGAACGCCCCGGCCAAGGCCAACCCGGCGATGATCCAGAACACGATCGACAGATTGCGGCTCAGCGATTGCACTTGTGCGATGGTCTGGGCCTGGGTCGATACCAACAGGTTTTGCCCAGCGAAATACTGGCGCAGCGGCTCGACATCGCCAAGGCTGCGGGCATACAAACGAAACGCCGGGTAGACCCGTTGCCCGGCCACGCCCACCGCATCGCCCGGCCAGCCGAACGCGGGCACGGCACGGCCATCGCGGTAATCCTCCGCCGCCTCCAGCAAGGCCAGCGGGGCAAACAGGCCGTCGCGGGCGAAGGCTTCCAATGGCAACACGTGCAGCACCTGCACGCGCGTGCGCTGCGCCTCGCTTCGACCGGCCACCTGCCGACCGAAACTGGCCTGCAACCAATCGCCGGCCCTGGCGCCGAGCTTTTCAGCGGCGGTCTGGCTGAGCACCACTTGATCCAGGCCTTGCGGCACCGGCAAATGATCGAACAAGGGATCGCTGGCCGCGGTGGGAATCATCTCGACCGTGACGACCGACGCATCGCCGCTCAAATCCGCCGTGGCGGCGATCTGCCGGGTGCGCGGCAAAGCAAAGGCCACGTCGCTGCGCTGGCTCAATTGTTCGACGAACTCGGCACTGAAGCGCCCGCCGCCCAAGGGGATGATTTCCCGGGTGGCCGGGTCGTTCTGCAAGCGTTCGGTGAGGCTGCTGACCAGGCCGAACTTCAGGCCGAACAGCACCAGCAACGGCGCCACCACGGCCACCAGCGCCAACACCGAGCAAGCCGACAGCCAGGCATCGTTGCGGTAATCCTGCCAGGCCAGGGAAGCCACCAGTGCGCCGCGCATCAGCAAGCCTCCCCGAGGGTGGCGGTGACACCGCCGTCGACATCGCGACGGCAACTGATGCGCCGCACCTGCAAACCGCTGGCGCGGGCCAGCGCCTCGTCGTGGGTCGCGACCACACAGCACACGCCGTGCTCACGCGCCTGGGCCACCAGCAACTGCATGACGCGCTCGGCGTTCAGCGGGTCGAGGGCGGCGGTCGGTTCATCGGCCAGCAGCAAACGCGGCCCATGGGCCAACGCCCGGGCACAGCTGACCCGCTGACGTTGGCCGACAGACAAGTCCGCCGGTTTCTTGTCCAGTTGATCGGCAATGTCCAACTGCCCAGCCAGGCGCGTCACGCTTGCGTCATCCTTCAAGCCCAGCAATTTGCGCGACAACGCGATGTTGCCGCGCACGTCCAGGAAGCCCAACAGGCCGCCGGTTTGCAGAACATAACCCAGGTAACGACTGCGCAGCTCGGCCAAGGTGCCCTGTTGCGACGCACGCCACAATTTGGCGATGTCCAGCGGCGTGTTGGCCGGCGTGAAGTCGAACTGCCCGGCCTGATCCGGCGCCAGCACCAGCGCCAGCAGGTCCAGCAAGGTGCTCTTGCCGCAGCCGCTGGGGCCGACCACCGCCAGTTGTTCACCGCCGCGCAAATGCAGGCGTGGAATCACCAGGCTGTAGCGCTGGCTGCCGGCGCCCCGGCTTTTATGCACGGCGTTCAGGGTCAACATCACGGCAGCGTCGACAATGGAACGCGGTACAAGGCGTCACCCGGCTCGGCATCGCCGAAGCGCACCCAGTTGGCGAGGTCGTTGTGGAAGGTTTCGTAGAGACGGATTTTCGAATCCAGCTCGTCGATGAAGTCTTCCTGCTCGGCCACGCTCAAGGACAGCCACAGATCCTGGGTCATGTTCAGCGACTTGCTGCGGTACGGCAGCCCTTCGAGGTACTCGCCGAGAATCCCGCCGTCGGCCAGGTTGCCGCCCTTGCGCAGGGCCGACGGGTCGCGGCTCATGTAGGCACTGGCGCTGGCGATTTCCTGGAAGAAATCCTTGGGCGAACTCTGGGTCTTGCGGGCCGCGTCGACGATCAGCTTCAGCGATTGTTGCAGGTCGTTGAGTTGCAGCTTGGTCAGCATCACGCAGACCTGGAACGCCGGCAGTGCCGGGTTGGTCAGGTCGCGGTCGGCGGTCCAGGCGCTGACCAGTTGCGGCGCCTGGCTGGCGGATTTACGCCCCAAAAAGTCCATGTGCATCGCGTAGCCGACCGCGGCCGACTTGTCGGCCAGGCTCGGCACGGCGCTCAACAGCGGCACGCTTTGCGCCTTGTTGCTGCGCACCTGATGCACCAGGTCGGCGAACACCGAACCGATCTCGTCGACGCGCTCACCAAACTTGCGCACGTCGGCGCCCGGCACCGGAATGTACAGGTCGCCGATCTGCGGGTTGGCGTCGGCGGTCAGGGTGCGGTACTGGCTCTGGGCGCCGGCGTGGGTTTTCTTGCCGGCGTCGCTGAGCAGGTGCAAGGCGTAGATCTTGATCTGCTTGCCCAGTGCGGCCTGGCGCACTTCGGCCTCGTTCATTTGCGTGGCGGCAAATGGATCGTTCTTGCGCAGGGCCCCAGCGTCGGTGACCAACAGGATCAAACGCCCGCCGTAACCGGACCAGTCCATGCCTTCGACGGCTTCCATGACCCCGGCAAACGCATCTTCGTTGAACGAATGGCTCGACACCGTCGATGCCTTGACCTGCCGCGCCAGCTCCATGAAGCGTTGCGGGTCGCGGCCCTGCTCCAGGGTGATCAAGGTCTTGGCGACGTATTCCAGGCCCGGGGTTTTCTTGATGCTGCTGCGGAAACCCACCATGCCGAAGCTGACGCTGTCCAACTCGCCGCGCTCGGCGATGCGGGTTTGCAGTTCGTGGACCACGTCGCGGACCTGGTCGATGTAGGGCTGCATCGACACGGTGGTGTCCACCACCAGCACCACAGCCGTGCGGAACGCATCGGCGTTGGCGGTGGTGATCGGCGTGTTGCTCGACGCCTTGGGGGTGTTGCCCGGGTCGATGGACGCCACGTTCAGCAACTGCACCGGCTGGCCGTTTTCATCCAGGCTTTCGCGGGAATCGAAGATCGGCAACAGGTAGAACTGGCTCTGCGGCACCGCGCTGGCGGCCGGCTCCAGGGCCAGCACTTGCTGGTCCTCCCGCGGGCTCTGCTGGGCCTTGAGCAACACGTTCTTGGCGGCCGAAGGGTTAGCCAAGAGCTTTTCCACTTCACCGGCCTGACGCAGGAACATCACCGGCGCACGGCCGGAACGTTCGGTGAACTTGAGCACCAGGCTTTGCTTCCAGTCGCTGACCTGGGCGGCGGGCAACCAGCCGTCGCTGCGCCCGTCAGTGGCCGCACCGACCCGCACCCACGAACCGCCGTCGACGTCCTTGCGCTGGTACACGTACAGCACGGAAAACGCCGGCAGTGCCTTGCCCGGTGCGGCGCCCGGCGCATCGGCGAGCTTCGCCCCCGGTTTGCTGAGCACGCGCTGGAACAGGGTTTTCTTGCCGGCCATCAACAACGGACGCTGGCCGCCGTCGGCTTCGGTCGCCACGGGCGGCTGAGCCGGCGGGGCAACGGGCGGCTTGACCGCTGTCACTTCGGGGGTCTTCGGCGGCTTCACTTCCGGTGGCTTGACCGAAGTGGTCGTGGCCACTGGCGTCTTCACGTCTTTGCCGTCATCACCGGACAACCACCAATAACCCGCGCCACCCAACGCCAGCGCCACGGCGACCGCAACGGCAGCCAGGGCGAACACCGGCCCCTTGCGTTGCTCCGACACCGAGGATTGAACCGTCGGTTTTATCGGCGGCGGCACTGGCTTGGACTGCGATTGTGGCGGCGGTGGTGAGTAAGCCGGGCCGCTGGGGATGTCGATGGACATGGGCGTCAAACCCGCCAAGTCATCCACCGGTTTCGGCGTCTGCGGCAGTTGCAACGACAACGGCCGGATCAACGTCGCTTCCGCCGACTCCTCAGGCAGGTTATCCAACGCCCGCAGCAACGCCGCCGCGTCCGGGAAACGCTCCGCCGGATCCTTCGCCAGCAGCTTGCGCAACACGTCCTGGTAACGACCGTGGTGCACCGGCAATTCCGGCAACGGTTCGGTCAGGTGCGCCAGGGCCGTGGACAGTGCGTCGTTGCCGGTATACGGCAGTTTGCCGACAAGGATTTCGTAGAGCACCACGCCCAGGGCGTACAGGTCGGCGCGGCCGTCGATGTCTTGGCCACGGGCCTGTTCCGGGCTCATGTAGCTGGGCGTGCCGACGGCAAAGCCGGCCTGGGTGAACTGGGTGCGGTCGTCCAGGGACTTGGCGATGCCGAAGTCCGAAAGCACCGCCGTGCCATCGGCGCGGAACAGGATGTTGGCCGGCTTGACGTCACGGTGGACCAGGCCCAGCCCGTGGGCATAACCCAGGGCCGAGGCGATCTGGCGGATGTAGGTCAGGCCCTGCTCCGGCGTCAGGCCCGCGGCAATGCGTTCCTTGAGCGTGCCGTTGGGCAGGTACTCCATCGCCATGTAATACAGCTCACCGACGTTGCCGATGTCATGGATGGTGACGGTGTGCGGGTGCGACAGACGCGCCAGGGTCTTGCCTTCGCGCAGGAAACGCTCGCAGAAGGTCGGGTCGGCGGCCAGGGCTGCGGCCATCACTTTCAACGCGACCTTGCGTTCCAGCGAACGCTGGGTCGCCAGGTACACGCTGGCCATCGCGCCTTCGCCGATCGGCCCTTCGATGTCGTAGCCGGGGATGACAATGTTCAGGGTCAAGCTCATGACGGCACCTTCACGACCACCACGGTGATGTTGTCCGGCGCGCCGCGCATCAGGCCCAGGGACACCAGGCTGCTGGCGATTTCGCCGGGCTCGTCGTGGCTCAGCACTTCGCGGATTTCATCGTCCTCGACGGTCTTGGTCAGCCCGTCGCTGCACAACAGATAACTGTCGCCGGGCACCAGCAGCAGCTCGGTCAGCGCCAGGTTCAGTTGCCCCTCGACGCCAATGGCCCGGGTGACAATGTTGGCCCGTGGATGCACCCGCGCCTCGGCTTCGCTGAGCAGGCCGCTGTCCTGCAGATCCTGGACGTAGCTGTGGTCCCGGGAGATGCCTTCGAGCACGCCGTCGCGCAAGCGGTACAAACGACTGTCACCGGCCCACAGGCACATGCCGCGCAGGTCGCGGGCGACCAACACCACCACGGTGCTGCCCATCATCGTCACGCCACGGTTGGCGGTTTCCTCGCGCACGGCGGCGTTGACCCGCAGCAGGTCGCTTTGCAGCGCCGCGACGTATTCGTCCAGCGAACGCCCCACGGCAATGCCGCGCAGGCTGTCGACGATCAGGCTGCTGACGTAGTCGCCCGCCGCGTGCCCGCCCATGCCGTCGGCCACCACCCAGAGGCCGTTTTCCGGCAGGTCCAGGCAGGCGTCTTCGTTGACCTGGCGGACCATCCCGACATGGCTCTTGCTTGCAGACTTGATTGCTTTTCCGGCACTTGGACGCATCTACACAACACCTTCTTGGCCGAGCAAAAATTGCGCAAAATCAGCCGCCGCCGGCAATCCCTGGCAGCGCATCAAACCCGGGGCAATGCGTTCCGATCCCTGGCCCCACCACAGGCTTGCGCCTTCGCAGGCCGCCTCGGCGAGGGCGCTCATGCGCCGCTGCGGGTCGGTGGCATCGAAGCGATGCAGGCTGGCAAAGCGGCTGCTCGGCGTGCGCGGCAGGTACATCGGGCTGCCCAGGGTCTCCAGCTGTTCGTTGAACGCCTCGAAACTGGCCTCCACACTCAGCGTACTCAGCAACAGGTTCTCGACCCGCTCAAACCACTCGTCCGCACCGCCCACCACCGACGCCGGGTCCGCGTCGGGCTCCAGCAACATCGCGACAGTCAGCGGGAAATAACGGCCGACCCGATCAATGCTCGGCATCACCACCCCGACCGCGGCGTCCGGGCCACAAACGCCCGGCGCGACCATGAAGCGCCATAGCGGGCTGACCAGATAGGCATCCAGCCAGCGCTCGCCGAGGCTGGTCTGGCTGGCGAGCAAACCCGCCGCCAACCACGAATCCCACGGGCCGATAAAACTCTGGGGCAAGCCACGGCTGACGAAATCGCCGCGGCTGGCCAACTTTCCATAGAAGCCCGGTGTACTCATAGCCGCTCCGGCAGGCTGAAGCCGCTGAGCACCCGGCTCTTGAATGGGTTGAAGGCGCTGTTGGCCCGCAGCTCATAAGAGGCGCTGGCGCCATCGACCCGCAGCCGCAGGTTGAAGCGATCCGGCGAGTTGCCGGCGGTCAGGTCCGATTGTTCCAGCAGCCGGAACCAGGCCCACGGCCCGTCCAGGGTGATGCCGGAGCGACCGCTGGACGACGGCGGCATGATCGAGATCCGCACCACGCCGATGCTGCCCGGGTTCGGCCACTGCATCGCGGTCGGGCGGCTTGGGCCGTGGTCGTAGCTCAACTGTTGGCCGTCGAGGTCGAGCAGGAACTGGGTGATGGTCGAGTCCATCGCCACCGGCTTGAGCTCGAAACGCACCATCGGCTGCGTGCCACCGGAACGGAAGAACGCATCGCGGATGGTCGCCGCGCGCTGGAAGGTCTGCAGCACGCCAGGGGCGATGCCGAGCTTCTGCGCCGCACCCGGCTGCCAGCGCCAGGTCGGGGTCGAGGTGTCGACGTAGGGTTGCAGGTACTTGCGGAAGTAGTTGTCCATCACTCCGCCGACGCCGAAGAACTGGCCGAAGTCATCCAGGGTCGCGTCCCGCGCACTGCCTGGCGACATCGGATAGCGTCCGGCCAGGGACTGGCGATAGATGTTCACCACTTCGCTGGTCCAGGCGGCGTTCAGTTGGTTGCGCACCCCGCCCATCATGCTGTTGGTGGTGGAGTTGACCACCGACTTGACCAGGCCCTGCACCAGCGGCGGCTGGCGTTCGGCGTTGAGGCTGACGCGCGTAGCGGCGGCGGCTGCCTGGTTCTTGGCTTCGCCGAGCAAGGCGTCGCCACTGGCACCGACCATGGCGCTGACCTGCACGTACAGGGCGTTCATGTCCGCCAGCAGACCGTCGATGACCGCCGGCTCGCCTTCGCTTTTGCTGACGATGCTGTTGAGCTCGGCGAAGTGCGCAGTGATCGGGTCATCGCTTTGCGCCGGTGCATTTTGCGTCGCCTGCTCCTGGCCGAGCAAGCTGCCCAGGCGCTCCTTGAGTTTGTCCACACCGCCTTCTACCGGCGCCCCTTGGGCGGCCAGCAGGCGTTCGTCCTGTTGCAGGTCGGTTTCCTTCGCCACCGCCACCAGCAGTTTTTTCAACGGCGAGGTCGGCCCGGAAATCACCCGCAGTACATCGGCGGCCTGGGCCACGCTGGTGATCGGCACAAAGTCGATGTCGGCCAGCAAGGCATCCCATTGGCGCAGGTAGTCCTGGAAGTACAGGCGACGCACATCGGCGGCCAGGCTGGCGACGTTCTGCTGATCGGCCTGCTCAGAGCCCAGCACCCATTGCTCTTCGGCCAGGGTGCCGGTCTGGCTCAGGCTGGTGAGCAGGAAGCCCTGGCGATAGCCCTTGACGGTGAAGAACCCGCTCAGCGGCTCGCCCAATGGCTTGCCGCTCTTGCGGCTGAACACCAGCGCCGCGTCACGCCCGGCGGCTTCGTTGATACGGAAGTCCGGGATGCCTTCGGGCAGCTTCTGGCGCTTGATCCGGTCGTAGACCCGCTGGGCCACCGGCAATTGCTGCAACTGGCGGCGCAGGTCTTCGACCAGGCGTGGGTCGAGGCGCGCGAGGGGCGGACGCCGTTCGAACAGCGCCTGCAAATGCGCGGTCAGGGCCTGGCGCTGCTCGGCCGGCAAATCCCGCGGCAGGCTGCGGTCCCAATCCAGGGCGATCCAGGCCTTGATGAAGTCGGCATCGTAATGCTCGGTGTCGGCGAGCATCAGGTAGGCCTTCAGGCCTTCGTAGAGGAAATCCGAATTGCCGCCGCTGTGCAGTTGCTCTTCGATGCGCGTCAGCAAGCGTGGCGCGAACACCGCGATCAGCAGCTTGCGATAGACGCTGCCAGACTCGGCTTCGAGCATGTCGCCCTGGTACAGGCCCAGGCCTTCGGCCCAGTTCGGTGCGTCACCAGCCAGGTGTTTCACGGCGTTGAGCAACGGCAACACGGCGAGGACGTCGCGTTGCGCCGGGCTGAGGTTCTGCACGGTTTGCCCCAACGGCGCGACCTTCTGGTCGACCTGGGCGATGTAGGCCTGGTTGGCGCGGTAGCTGACCCACCACAATGTGCTGACCACCAACACCAGCACCACGGTGGAGGCCAATACGCCGCGGGCGATCCACTTGCGCCGCCGCTCGACTTTCGGATCGACGCCCACCAGCCCGCGCTCGGCGAAGGCCACGGCGGTGAAGAGTTTTTCGATGAAGTAGCTGCGCCCGGTGCCGGTCTGGCGCGCCAGGTGCTGACGGTCCAGGTTCATGCTCTGGGCCATGGAGCCGATCAGGCGATCGATCGGGCTGCCTTCCTGGGTGCCGCTGGTGAAATACACGCCGCGCAGCAACACGCGCTCTTCGAAGGCGTTGGGTTTGAACACGCCTTCGAGGAAGCTTTGCAGGCAATCTTTCAAGGCGCCGAACTGCTGCGGAAAGCCGTAGATCAGATCGCGCCGCGCCGGGTCGCGCTCTTGTTGCAGGCGTTCCACCAAGCGGTCGTTGAGGCGCTGCTCAAGGCCGGTGAATTCGCTTTGCAGGTGCGCCAGCGGGCTGTCGCTGCTCTTGCCATCGTCCAGGGCAAAGGTCATGCCCCAGACCTGGGCGCGTTCTTCCTTGCTCAGGGTATCGAAATACTCCATGAACCCCGGCACGAGGTCGAGCTTGGTCAGCATCAGGTAGATCGGGAAGCGCACACCCAGTTGGGTGTAGAGCTCCTGGATCCGCAACCGGATGGCGGCGGCGTGGGCGGCGCGCTCGGCGTCGCTGCCCAGCAGCAGGTCGGACAAGCTGATGGCGATGAACGCCCCGTCAATCGGGCGCCGGGCCCGTTGTTTTTTCAACAGGCCCAGGAAGCCCAGCCAGGCGGCCTTGTCGATGGTCGCGTCGCTGTCCTGGGTGGTGTAGCGGCCGGCGGTGTCGAGCAGGACAGCCTGGTCGGTGAACCACCAATCGCAATTGCGTGTACCGCCGACACCGCGTACCGCACCGGCGCCCAGTTGCGCGGCCAGCGGGAAATGCAGCCCGGAGTTGACCAGCGCGGTGGTCTTGCCCGAACCCGGTGGGCCGATGATCACGTACCACGGCAGCTCGTAGAGGTTGCGGCGCTCGTCACCGCCCAGCTTGGCTTTCTTGAGCAGGGCCAAGGCTTCGTCCATGCGCTGGCGCAAGGTTTCGAGCTCTTCGGCGGTGGCGATGCTGGTCGGGTCCGGTGGGGTTTGCGCGGCCAGGCTGCGCATCACTTCGGCGGCCTGACGGCGCGCCTGGATGATGCGGAACACCCGGTAGGCGATCCATACCGCGAACACCAGGATGATCAAGGCCCAGCGGCGGCCTTCGGGCACCAGCCAATCGAGCAGCGGGCCCACGAACCAGATGATCAGGCTCAGGGCGATCAGCCCCAGCAATGGAATGACCCAGCGGGTCATGAAACTGAAAAACGCCTTCACTCGACCCCCTCCGCCAATACTGTGATTTCAACCCGACGATTGCGCGCACGCCCCTCTGTGGTGGCGTTGGATGCCAACGGCTCGGTGTCGCTGCGGCCTTCGGCGCTGAAGCGCTCGGGCTGGCCAGTCTTGGCCGAGAGAATTTGCAGCACCGATTGCGCCCGCGCTTCGGACAACGCCCAGTTGGACGGGAACCGGAGAGTAGCGATCGGGCGATTGTCGCTGTGCCCGGTGACCAGGACCTGGCCCTTGACCTTGCGCACCGCCTCGGCGATGCGCAGCATCAGCGGCTGGAAATCGTCCTTGATGCTGGCGCTGCCCGAGGCGAACAGTTCGTCGCCACGGATGGTCACCACCGAGCGGTCGACGGCGTCTTCCACGGCAATCCGGTTGGCGCGGATTTCATCGGCGAGGAAGCCGGCCAGGCGTGGGCGCTCGATCACTTTCGGCTGCACCACAGGGCGGTCGATGGTCTGCACCGGGATTTCACCGAGGAAATGAATGTTCTTGAACACCGGCTCGGCATCGGACGCCAGTTTCATGCGCAGGCCGAACAGCAGCGCCAGCAACAGGGCTGCACCGATGGCCACGGCGATCCATGGCGGCATGAATTGCGCCAGCCGATCACGGGCCACAGTGACACCGCGCCAGTGCGGCGAAAGCTCGCGCTCGTAGTCGCCACGGGCGCTGCGGATGACGGCGGCGGTGCGCTCACGCAACGCTTCCAGTTGGCTGCGACCGTCGTTCATCACCCGATAGCGCCCTTCGAAACCCAGGCACATGCACAGGTACAAAAGCTCCAGCAGGTACAGGCGCTCGCGCGGGCTTTGCAGGCAATGCTCCAGCAACTGGAACACCTTCTCGCCGCCCCAGGCTTCGTTATGCACGGTGATCAACAGGCTTTGCTTGCCCCAATCGCTGGTGCCGCCCCACGGTGTGCTCAATACCGCTTCGTCCAGCGCGGTGCACAAGGCGTAGCGGGCCAGCAACACATCGTTGCGCACCACGCCGGCGGCCTCGGCGCGCTCTTCGAACTGGCGCAGGTAGGCCAGCAGTTGTGCGCGCAGACTGGCCGGCGCCGGGTGGGCAATGGTGTTGCGCAGGCGCGTCAACAGCGCCAGCAGCGGGCCGGCGGCGCTTTCCAGCGGGTTGAGGCCCTCGGCCTTGCCGGTCAGCACCGGCGCGGCCGGCATCGCCAACGGTGCAGGCGCAGGCGTCGGCTGTGGCCGACCAGCGTCCGGGCGGAAGGGATCTCCACCACGGCCACCGGGCGTCGGCATGAACTGGGTACGATCGTCGTTACTCATCGCGGTTTATCCTCGGATCGCCCAGAAGGCCAGGTTCAGCCCTGGGAACTGGCCGGCGATGTGGAACGCAAAGCCGCCGGAGTTGCTCAACTGCTGCCAGTGATCGCTGCCCCGGTCGAGCTCGTAGTAAGTGGAGCCGGCGTGGTACGGCAGCTGCCGTGGCGCCACCGGCAGCGGCAGCAGGCCAATGCCCGGCAGTTGCAGGTTGACCAGGTCGCGGATGTGCTCCACCGAACCGACCTTGCTCTGCTGGCCGAAGCGGCCGCGCAGGGTCTCGGCCGGCACGTCGGCGCGCACCACCAGGATGAAGCTGGCGCTGTCGAGCAGGGTCTTGTCGGCCAGCATCGCCACGTGGATGCCGTAGGCTTTCTCGACAATCGGAATCGGTGTCGCCTTGCTGTCGATCAGCATCGACAGGGCTTCGCGCAGGGCCTGCATCACGGGCGCGTAGCTGAGCGCCAGGTCATCGTGCTGGTAAGGCGGGTATTGCTGCGGTCGTCGCCCGGACGCGGTGAACGTGGAGAACTCCCCGGCCAGGCTCACCAGCTCGCTGTAGAGACGCTCGGGATGCAGCGGGCTCAACTGGCTCAGGTGCTGGATCAGCGGCTGGGCGCGGTTGACCAGTTGCAACAGCATGAAATCGGCAATTTCCGAGGCGCCACCGGCGCCGGACGCCACCACCCGCCCGGCCAGGGCTTCGCCGCGTTGATGCAGCAGGCCCAGCAGTTCACTGCGGAACGCCGCCAGCGGCTTGGAGGCGATCACATCCAGCAGCGGCGGGATGTAGGCATCGTCGAGCACCAACGCACGGTCGGCGCGTTTTTCCTTGATGCGCACCACGCCGATGGCGGCGTAGTCGCCGATGCCATCCTGTTCGGTCAACAACCGCAGCGCCCGCGAGCCGAGGGCCACCGGTGCGCGGTTTTCGAACGGTGCGTTGTCGTCGCGCACTTCGCACACCTGGCTCACATAACGCGCAGCGCCGAGGTCTTCACCTTCGTCCACGGTGTCCCGGGCGCCGGCGCGCTTGAGCGGCAGGGCCAGGTACACCAGGCCATCGCGCAGGTTGTCGTCGACGTTCAATGGGATCGGCGCCAGGTCGTCCTGGGGAATGTTGAAGGGCGTACCGTCTGGCAACAGGCCGCGCGCCGAGATGATCGCCAGCTTGCCCTGGGCCAGCAGGCCCTGGTCGATCAGCAATTCGGAAAAACCCCAGGCGCCGGCCGACAACGGGCGGCTGCGTGCGTCGATGAGGTTTTCCAGGTAACGGTCATGCTGTTGGAAGTGCTGCGTTCCAATGAACATGCCTTCCGACCAGACCACGCGATTGTTCCAGGACATGGGGGCTCCGATTGCTTATTGGGCAGGGCTGGATGGGGGGACGACGACGGCGCTGCGCACGGCGCGCACATCGAGGCTGATCTGGTATTCGGTGTATTCGCGCGCCGGGACATTCATCACCGTGCGCCACAGCGACTGGTCCAGCTCGCGATAGCCCACCAGTATTCCGATGTGCCGCGTGGCCGGGTCGAGGTCGCGTTGCAGGCTCAGTTGCTGGCCGGGCTGGACCAGCACTTCGTCCTGGTCGATCAGGTCGGCGCCCAGCGTGGCCTGGGCCCGTTCGGCCAGGGCGAAATAATCGGCACGACCGAAGGTCGCGGCATTTTTCAGTTCGAAAATGCGCACCCGGACCGGGGCCGGCTGGCCGGTGGCGCCGGGGTTGAGGCCGGCAATGGCGTGAAAGTGCAGCTCGATGGCGGCGGTGTCGGCCTCAGCTTCTTCGGGCTGGGGGTTGGCCGCATCCTTGGCGCACGCCGTCAGCAGAAGCACGGTGGCGACTGCGAGTAAAAACCTGGGAATCATCCTGCGTCCTCAATGACGTTTGAGCTATCCGTTGTGTGCCGATCAATCTTGTTATGGGACGGCGCCGCTTAGCGGCGTCGCTGTCGCGTACTGTGTTCTTCGTAGGCGCGGCTGAACTCGCGACCGAACAGGTCCTGGAAATCTTCCTGGGCCTCCCGGGAAATGTTGCCGTAGAGCTCGGTGAACTGCTGCCAGTACTGGGCCTGTCGCGAGCCGCTGAAAATACCCGAGAGCCCACCGGGCTTGGCCATGCGCTCTTCCAGTTGCGCCGGCTCGAAGCGCGTCAGCAAATGCTTGATGGCCGCTTCCACACCGGCCATCACCGCCAGTTGGTGGGCCCGCAAGTCATCGAAACTGTCACGCACCGCCGCGTCCGGGGCCATGAACGCCTGATTGCCGTGGCGCAACAGCAACAGCAAGGCTTCATCCACGTTGGGGGCGAATTTCAGCGGGTTGTTTTCCACCGGCTGGATCATCGTCTGCTGGATACGGAACTCACCCTTGAGGCTGCTGCGGGCGCGCAAGACGTCGATCAGGCCTTCGACCATCAACCGGTAACTGCGCCCGATGCTTTCCATCTGTGCTTCGGCGTTGGCCTTGTCCAGGCGCAACTGGTCCAGCCCGGCACCGCGCAGGAACGCTTGCAGCAAGTCGGGTTGGTTGGCCTCGACCGGGGCGACTGGAACAACCGAGGCAACCGGAGCAACCGGAGCAACTGGAGCAACTGGAGCAACTGGAGCAACTGGAGCTGCGACCGGGGGCTCGACGCGGGTGACCGACGCTTCAGGCACGGGTGCCGGCGGCGGTGCACTGATCTCAGCAAAGATGTCGACGAGCGGAGCCTGCGGGGCTGGCGTCGCGACCGGCTCAACCACCGGCGGTAGCGGCACAGGCGGCGGGGTCACGGGCAGCGGGGCCACCGCCACTGGCGCGGGCTTGTCGCTGAACGGATCCCAGTCATCCGGAATCACCGAGGCAGACGGCGGTATCACGGGTTCGGCCACGGGCGGCGGGCTCGGCCGGGGAATCGGCGTCGGCGGGCGGAAGTTGTGCTGCTCGGCCGGCACATGGTCAGGCTGGGTGGCCGGCGGGACACTGGCTGGGGTCAAGAAATCGAACAGGTCCGGCAGGGTGTCCATGGCCGACCCGCCCTGGAAATGCGCAGGCGCAGACACTTGAATCGGCGATGGCGTATGAAGCGGCGACGGCGTATGAAGCGGCGACGGTGTATGCGCCGCGGCGCCCTGGCGCCCCATCAAGGCCTCGAAACTGCTGGGCGATTCGGCGAACGGGTTGCTGTCGGTGACTGGCAGGCTGAAATCGACGCGCGCCTGGATCTCATAATCACCGATGCGGATCACTTCGCCGTCTTGCAGGGGTTCGCTGTTGCCCTTGCGCAGGCGAACACCGGCCTTGACCAATTCCACACCATTAGTACTGTTATCAGTTAAATAATAACGCCCGTCTTTGTATTGGATGACGCAATGTTTGCCGGAAACCAGGCGCTCAGGGTCCGGCAATACCCAGTCATTATCGGAATTACGGCCAATTGCCATCACTCCCTGATCCATGGACTTTTCAGAACACTGACCTGGGGTGATCTTGTGATAACTAGTGATAGTCAAACACAGCGGCATCTTGCCTCCTTGCTGAATATTTCGCGCGCGGGCGGGAAGTGAGGATTCAAGCCCTGACTACCCGCCGGCAACCTTTGCCAACTACCGTGAAACGGCTTTTTGCCAGCATGATTGCTGATCATAACCGGCTTGCGTGACAAAAACCCCACGTCAGTTGCCGCTTCGACCGATGGGTCGGGCAGGCTGTTAAGCCCATCACAACTGTTACAGAGGGGATACATTGGTGAAATAGCTTACCTTGACAAGCGATAAGTACTACACCAAAAATGCACAACTTCTTGAATATACATGATGGCACTTTAAGATCAGTGCAAGTCTAAAGGGCCATTACCGTCAAGGAACATGTGAGATTCATCCGAAACTTGCGTGTGAACTGCCCGACTTTCTTCAGCGGGTGATAGGGAGATCGATCCAAGTGGATGTGCCTTTGTTGCTCGCCGCCGTTTCCGCGACTTCGCCGTGCGGTGAAGATCTGGAATATGACGCGGATTTCTTGCGCCTGGAACGCGACTCCCGGGGCCAGCCCGAACGCAGCATGGGCGATTCGATCCTGCCTGCCGAGCCTCCTGAGTGGCGCAGCATCCAGCAGCAGAGCCTCGACTTGCTGCAACGCAGCAAAGACCTGCGCATCACCCATTTCCTGTTGCAAAGCTCCCTGGCCCTCGAAGGCCTGCCGGGCATGGCCCGTGTGCTGACGCTGATCAGCGAACTGCTCAAGCAATACTGGGCCGAGTTGCATCCGCGCCTGGACGCCGATGACGACAACGATCCCACTGTGCGCATCAATGCCCTCGCCGGCCTGACGTCCGACATCACCATTCGCTTGCTGCGCGAGAGCATCCTGGCCCGTTCGCGGACCTTCGGTGCCGTCAGCCTGCGCGCCGCCGCCAACGCCAGCGGCCTGCAAAGTTTCCCGGATGAAAACCTCGGCGCCGAACAGCTCGCCGGGGCCCTGCTCGACAGCGACCCCGAGCAGTTGGAAATCACCCGTGCCGCCCTGCTGGAAGCCCGCAGCGCCGCCGAAGCCATCGAACAACAGGTCAGTGACCAGGTCGGTTCCGCCCAAGGCGTGGACCTTGGCCCGCTGAAGCAACCGCTGAAGATGGCCCTGCAGATTCTCGGCCAGTTCGCCCCGCAGAGCGGCGACAGCGCCCTGTCCGATCCGGTCAGCGACGACAGCGCCGCGCCAACTGAATATGCCAGCGCGCCAAGCACACCGCGCAACACCAGCACGAGCACCGTCAGCGGCGAAATCAACAACCGCGACGACGTGCTGCGCAGCCTGGATCGGATTCTCGCTTACTACACCCGTCATGAGCCCTCCAGCCCGCTGCCGGTGCTGTTGAACCGGGCCAAGAATCTGGTGCACGCCGACTTCGCGGCCATCGTGCGCAACCTGATTCCCGACGGCATGAGTCAATTTGAAAACCTGCGCGGCCCAGACAGCGAATAAAAGCGAACGGATCACGCAGTCACGTCACCGGTACCCCCGATGACGCCAACACCGTCGCTCAAGCGACCAGGAGCAGCAACGTGGCGAAGCAAAGTTCTCAGAAATTCATCGCGCGCAACCGCGCGCCTCGAGTGCAGATCGAGTACGACGTCGAGCTCTACGGCGCCGAGAAAAAGGTCCAGTTGCCCTTCGTCATGGGCGTGATGGCCGACCTCGCCGGCAAGCCCGCCGAGCCTCTGGCAGCGGTGGCTGATCGCAAGTTCCTCGAGATCGACGTCGACAACTTCGACTCGCGCCTCAAGGCCATGCAGCCGCGCGTGGCGTTCCATGTGCCTAACGAACTGACCGGCGAAGGCAACCTGAGCCTGGACCTGACGTTCGAAAGCATGGACGACTTCAGCCCGGCGGCCGTGGCCCGCAAGGTCGACTCGCTGAACAAACTGCTCGAAGCGCGCACCCAATTGGCCAACCTGCTGACCTACATGGACGGCAAGACCGGCGCCGAAGAAATCATCATGAAGGCGATCAAGGACCCAGCGCTGTTGCAGGCCCTGGCGAGCGCGCCGAAGCCAGCACAGGACCAATGATCATGACTGACAATACAGCTCGCGAAGGCGTGCAAAACCTGGGCGCAACCGAAGAAACCAGCGAGTTCGCGTCCCTGCTGCTGCAAGAATTCAAACCCAAGACCGAGCGCGCCCGCGAAGCCGTCGAAACGGCCGTACGCACCCTGGCCGAACAGGCCCTGGCGCAGACCGACCTGGTGTCCAACGACGCCATCAAGTCGATCGAATCGATCATCGCCGCCATCGACGCCAAGCTCACCGCCCAGGTCAACCAGGTCATCCACCACCCCGACTTCCAGCAACTGGAAAGCGCCTGGCGTGGCCTGCACTACCTGGTCAACAACACCGAGTCCGATGAGCAGCTCAAGATCCGTGTGCTCAACATTTCCAAGACCGACCTGCACAAGACCCTGAAGAAATTCAAGGGCACCGCGTGGGACCAGAGCCCGATCTTCAAGAAGATGTACGAAGAAGAATACGGCCAGTTCGGCGGCGAGCCTTACGGCTGCCTGGTAGGCGACTACTACTTCGACCAGTCGCCACCGGATGTCGAGCTGCTGGGCGAACTGTCGAAAGTCTGCGCGGCCATGCACTCCCCGTTCATCGCTGCGGCATCGCCGACCGTGATGGGCATGGGCTCGTGGCAGGAACTGTCGAACCCGCGCGACCTGACCAAGATCTTCACCACCCCGGAATACGCCGGCTGGCGTTCGCTGCGTGAATCGGAAGACTCGCGCTACATCGGCCTGACCATGCCACGCTTCCTGGCGCGCCTGCCATACGGCGCCAAGACCGACCCGGTAGAAGCCTTCGCCTTCGAAGAAAACACCGACGGTGCCGACAGCTCCAAGTACACCTGGGCCAACGCCGCTTACGCGATGGCGGTGAACATCAACCGTTCGTTCAAACACTTTGGCTGGTGCTCGCGCATCCGTGGCGTGGAGTCCGGCGGTGAAGTGGAAAACCTGCCAGCCCACACGTTCCCGACCGACGACGGTGGCGTGGACATGAAGTGCCCAACCGAAATCGCCATCTCGGACCGCCGTGAAGCGGAGCTGGCGAAGAACGGTTTCATGCCGCTGCTGCACAAGAAAAACACCGACTTCGCCGCGTTCATCGGCGCCCAGTCGTTGCAGAAACCGGCCGAATACGACGACCCGGACGCCACCGCCAACGCCAACCTGGCCGCGCGCCTGCCGTACCTGTTCGCCACTTGCCGTTTCGCCCATTACCTCAAGTGCATCGTGCGCGACAAGATCGGTTCCTTCAAAGAGAAGGACGAGATGCAGCGCTGGTTGCAGGACTGGATCCTCAACTACGTCGACGGTGACCCGGCGCACTCCACCGAGACCACCAAGGCCCAGCACCCGTTGGCTGCAGCCGAAGTGATCGTCGAAGAAGTCGAAGGCAACCCGGGGTACTACAACTCCAAGTTCTACCTGCGCCCGCACTATCAGCTCGAAGGGCTGACCGTGTCGCTGCGCCTGGTATCGAAACTGCCTTCGGCCAAGGGCGCGTAAAAAGATTTACTGAACGGTGCAAGGCCAATGTGGGAGCGAGCTCGCTCGCGATGGCGGTGGATCAGTTGTCATGCGTATGTCTGACACTCCGCTATCGCGAGCAAGCTCGCTCCCACAGGCGATCTCCAGTGGGTTGGAGATCATCGGGTCCGTTCGGCACACGCAATTTCGCAAGGTCAGCGTCAACCAAACAACGTGGTAGAGACCACACAGGGAGAAAACATGGCTGTTGATATTTTCATCAAGATTGGCGACATCAAGGGCGAGTCCATGGACAAGGCCCACAAGGACGAGATCGATGTCCTGAACTGGAGCTGGGGCATGTCCCAGTCCGGCAACATGCACGTGGGCAGCGGCGGTGGTGCGGGCAAGGTCAACGTCCAGGACCTGTCCCTGACCAAGTACGTCGACAAGGCATCGCCGAACCTGATGATGCACTGCGCCAGCGGCAAGCACATCGACAAGGTCAAGCTGACCGTGCGCAAGGCCGGCGGTGAAAGCCAGGTCGAGTACATGATCATCAACCTGGAAGAAGTGCTGGTTACGTCCCTGAGCACCGGCGGCTCGGGCGGTGATGATCGCCTGACCGAAAACGTCACCCTGAACTTCGCCAAGGTGCTGGTGGACTACCAACCACAGAAAGCCGACGGCACCAAGGAAGGCGGTCCGGTCAAGTTCGGCTGGAACATTCGTCAGAACGTCAAGGTGTAATCGAACACGCCCCCGGTGCCACGCGCCGGGGGTGTTTGGTGCTTGCTCGCAACCAATCCTTTCCCTTCCGGTGTCTGAGCCATGGCCAAGCCTTCGTTTATCAATTTGTGGAAAGCCTATTCCGATTTGCTGGTGACCTATCCCGACGCGAAACCTTGCGACGGTCCTTGGGCAAACCAATGCGCGATTCGCATGAGCATCACGCTCAATACCGAGCTGACCGTCAAAGTCAACAAGTCCACCTACACCGAACCCAAGTGCGCCCATGGGCATGCACGAGGGGCCGAGTCATTGGCAAATTGGCTGTGGAAACATCATCTGGGTCGCCCGTTGATCCTCGGTGGAACTGCCGCGGACCGACGCAAGCTGCAAGACAAGACCGGCCTGATTTTCTTCAAGGATTGTTTCCAGCAAGTGGGAGAGGCCTCGGAAGGTCGCACCGGCGATCATATCGACCTCTGGAACCGTGGCCTAACCCTCGGGTATGACGATCCGGGCTATCGATCCCGAGCGATCTGGTTCTGGGAACTCGTATGATCAAGACTCACTGCGCGATATGGGTAGGCTGCCTGTTGACCAGCCTGACCGCCTGTGCCCAACAGCAATCCCCGTCGACAACGGCCTCCGTAGCGGTAGAGCAGGTCGTCTCGATGGGCGGGCAAACGTTGAGGCTGGAAAACGACCAGGCGCGCTGCGTGTTGCGCAAGCCCGACCAGACCCTGATGCCACTCGACTTGGCTTGGCCCTGCCGGTTCACGGTCGATCGACAAGGCAAACCCCACGTCGAGACCTTCGGTAGGGTGCCTATTGTCATCGTTGTCCACGTATCTGCTGGCCCCCATAACAATCAGGAATGTCGCTCCGAGTACCGCGCCGTGCGCCAGATCAATGGGCAGCTCGAACCCTCGGTTATCGCGCGCAACGCCAGTTGCATGCGCGGCACAGGTGACCAGAAGAATTACACAGGCCTTTTCACTTGGTAACCGAAATCGCCACCCGTGATCGCCTCCAACCCTCCCTATTGGACCGGTTGACCGACGACGATCCGACCAACCCGAAGGAAAGCGCCGATAAGCGCGTGCTCTCCTTGACCCAATTAAAAGCCTCGGTGCTGCGTGACCTGGCGTGGCTGCTCAACACCACGTCATTGCTCAGCGCCGATGCCACGCTGCATACCCCGGCAGGCACGTCGGTGGTGAATTTCGGCCTGCCGGCACTCGCCGGCAACAGCGCGTCGAACGTCGATGTCTCGGCCCTGGAAACCTTGATCCACCAGGCCATTGCCACCTTCGAACCGCGCATCCTGCGCCACAGCTTGCGAGTGCGGGCCCGGGCGACGGCCGAGATGAACCACAACGCGTTGAGTTTCGAGATCGAAGGCGATCTCTGGGCCCAGCCGGTGCCGCTGCGCCTGATGCTGCAAACCGACCTGGACCTGGAAACCGGCCATGTGCGCGTGGTCAACGCCGACCAGCGGAGACGCTCATGAACCCACGCCTGCTGGAGCTGTACAACCAGGAACTGCACCACGTGCGCGAAAGCGCGGCGGAGTTCGCCAAGGAATACCCGAAGATCGCCAGTCGGCTGACGTTGTCCGGCATGGACTGCGCCGACCCGTATGTCGAGCGCCTGCTGGAGGGCTTCGCCTACCTGACGGCGCGGGTGCAGCTCAAGCTCGACGCCGAGTACCCGACCTTCACCCACAACCTGCTGGAAATCGCCTACCCGCATTACCTGGCGCCAACGCCGTCGATGACCGTGGTGCAATTGCAGGCCGACCCGGACGAAGGCTCGCTGAGCAGTGGTTTCCCGCTGCCGCGCGATACCGTCCTGCGTGCCGCCCTGGGGCGTGAAACCCAGACCTGCTGCGAGTACCGCACCGCCCACGCGGTGACGTTGTGGCCGTTGCAGGTCAGCCAGGCCGAATACTTCGGCAACCCGTCCGCCGTGCTCGGACGCCTGGCCGCCAGCGAGCCGAAAGCCAAGGCCGGCCTGCGCCTGACCCTGCGCACCGGTGCCGAACTGCCGTTCAACAGCCTGGCCCTGGACAACCTGCCGCTGTACTTGAGCGGTGCCGACGAACAGCCTTTCCGCCTCTACGAACAATTGCTGGGCAACGCCTGCGCAGTGTTCGCCCGCAAGCCCGGCGGCAACTGGGTGGAGCGGCTGCCGCAGGATGCGTTGCGCTCGCGCGGCTTCGACGATGCCGACGCCGCGCTGCCGGTGGTGCCGCGGGCCTTCCAGGGCTATCGCCTGTTGCAGGAATACTTCGCCCTGCCCCACCGCTTCCTGTTCGTCGACTTCACCCAGCTGAGCCGCGCGGTCAAGCGTTGCGACGGCCAGGAACTGGAGCTGATCGTGCTGTTCGACCGTCACGATCCGAGCCTGGAAGGCAGCGTCGGCGCTTCGCAGTTCCTGCCGTTCTGCACCCCGGCCATCAACCTGTTCCCCAAGCGCCTGGATCGCATTCACTTGTCGGATCGGGTCAACGAACACCACGTGATCGCCGACCGTACCCGGCCGATGGATTTCGAAGTGCATTCGCTGAACGGCCTCACCGGCCACGGCACCGGGCCGGAGCAACCGTTCCTGCCGTTCTACGCGGTGCGCGATCCGTCCCGTTATGGCCGCGACCAGGCCTATTACACGGTGCGGCGCGAACCGCGTGTGCTGTCCAGCGACCAGCGGCGCAACGGCCCGCGCTCGACCTACATCGGCAGCGAAACCTTCGTCAGCCTGGTGGACAGCCAGCAAGCGCCCTATCGCCACGACCTGCGCCAACTGGGCGTGACCGCGCTGTGCACCAACCGCGACCTGCCGCTGTTCATGGGCGTGGGCAATGGCAAGACCGACTTCACCCTCGCCGACAGTGCGCCGGTTGGCGCGGTGCGCTGCGTGGCAGGTCCGAGTCGCCCACGGGCCAGCCATGCCCACGACGCCAAGGCCTGGCGGCTGATCAGCCAGTTGTCGCTGAACTACTTGTCGTTGAGCGAACAAGGCCAAGGCGCAGCCGCCCTGCGCGAACTGCTGCGCCTGTACGGCGATAGCAATGATGCGGCGCTGCAATTGCAGATCGAAGGCCTGCGCGAAGTCAGCAGCAAAGCCTGCACCCGGCGCTTGCCGATGCCCGGCCCGATCGTGTTTGGTCGCGGCCTGGAAATCACCCTGGAATTCGATGAAAACGCGTTTCGCGGCACCGGGGTGTTCCTGCTCGGCGCGGTGTTCGAGCGCTTCCTGGCACGCTACGTGTCGATCAACAGTTTTACCGAGACGGTGATCCGTACCACCGAACGCGGCGAGATCATGCGATGGAAAGCCAAGCCCGGACGTCGTCCGACCCTGTGAGTACCCTGGAGGCGATGCACCAGGAACCCTGGGAATACGATTTCTTCCAGGCGTTGCGGCGTATCGAATGCGAATCCCCCGAGCTGCCGCGCCTGGGCCATTCCCTGCGCCTGGCCGATGACCCGCTGCGCCTCGGGCAACGGGCCGAATGCACCTTCGCCCCGGCCACCCTCGCCTCGGTGCAACCGGGCAGCGACGGTGCGCCGGCACGCCTGGAGCAATTTTTCTTCGGCCTCGGCGGCCCCAACGGCCCGATGCCGCTGCACATCACCGAATACGTGCGCGAACGCCAGCGCAACAACGCCGACAGCACCAGCAAGCGCTTCCTCGATGTGTTTCACCATCGCCTGCTCAGCCTGTTTTATCGGGCCTGGGCCGAAGCGCGGCCGACGGTCAGCCACGACCGCCCGGACGATGACTATTGGTCGGCGCGCCTGGCCGCCCTCAGCGGCCGGGGCATGCCGAGCCTGCTCAACCAGGGGCTGATCCCCGACACGGCGAAGCTGCACTACAGCGGCCACCTGGCGGCACAAACCCGCTACCCGGACGGTTTGAAGGCAATTCTCGGCGAGTACTTCGGCCTGCCGGTGGAGATCGAAGAATACGTCGGCCAATGGCTGGAACTGCCTGAACGCAGCCGAATCGGTGTCAACGCCCAACTGGGCGTGGACTTCTGCCTGGGCCGCTTCGTGTGGGATCGCCAGCACAAATTCCGCATTCGCCTGGGGCCACTCAAGCTCGTTGACTACATGGACATGCTGCCCGGCAGCCAACCGTTCAACGAGCTGGTGGCCTGGGTCGCCGAATACCTGGGCCATGAACTGGACTGGGACCTGAACCTGGTCCTGGAACAGCCCGAAGTCCCGGCACTGCAACTCAATGGACGTTTCCGCCTGGGTTTCAACACCTGGCTGGGCCGCCCCGAAACAGATGCCAACGATTTAATACTGGCCCGGCATTACGCCGAACAGGCCAACACCTCACAGACCTCAAGGAGCCATGAGCATGGGTGAAATCAGTCGCGCCGCGTTGTTCGGCAAACTCAACAGCGTGGCCTACAAAGCCATCGAAGCCGCCACCGTGTTCTGCAAGTTGCGCGGTAACCCTTATGTGGAACTGGCCCACTGGTTTCACCAGTTGCTGCAACTGCAGGACTCGGACCTGCACCGCATCATCCGCCAGTTCAACATCGAGCCAGCGCGCCTGGCCCGTGACCTCACCGAGGCATTGGACCGCCTGCCACGGGGTTCGACGTCGATCACCGACCTGTCGTCCCACGTGGAAGAAGCCGTGGAACGCGGCTGGGTCTACGGCAGCCTGATGTTCGGCGAAAGCCAGGTGCGCACCGGTTACCTGGTGCTGGGCATTCTCAAGACCCCGAGCCTGCGCCACGCGCTGCTGGGCCTGTCGTCGGAGTTCGACAAGGTCAAGGTCGAAGCCCTGAGCGAGCGCTTTGACGAATACGTCGGCGACTCGCCGGAAAACGCCCTGACCGCCAGCGACGGCTTCAATGCCGGCGCGGTGCCGGGCGAAGCCAGCGGCGCCATGGCCCCAGCCGCCATGGGCAAGCAGGAAGCCCTCAAGCGCTTTACCGTCGACCTCACCGAGCAGGCCCGCAGCGGCAAGCTCGACCCGATCGTCGGCCGTGACGAAGAGATCCGCCAACTGGTGGACATCCTCATGCGCCGCCGGCAGAACAATCCGATCCTTACCGGCGAAGCCGGCGTGGGCAAGACCGCCGTGGTCGAAGGCTTTGCCCTGCGCATCGTCGCCGGCGACGTACCGCCGGCCCTCAAGGACGTGGAACTGCGCAGCCTCGACGTGGGCCTGTTGCAGGCCGGCGCGAGCATGAAAGGCGAGTTCGAACAGCGCCTGCGCCAGGTCATCGAAGACGTCCAGGCCTCGCCCAAGCCGATCATCCTGTTCATCGACGAAGCCCACACCCTGGTGGGTGCCGGTGGCGCCGCCGGCACGGGCGACGCGGCCAACCTGCTCAAGCCGGCGTTGGCCCGTGGCACCTTGCGCACCGTGGCCGCCACGACCTGGGCCGAGTACAAGAAGCACATCGAAAAAGACCCGGCCCTGACCCGCCGTTTCCAAGTGGTGCAAGTGGCCGAGCCGTCGGAAGACAAGGCCCTGCTGATGATGCGCGGCGTGGCCTCGACCATGGAAAAGCACCACCAGGTGCAGATCCTCGACGAAGCCCTGGAAGCCTCGGTCAAGCTGTCCCACCGCTACATTCCCGCACGCCAGCTGCCGGACAAATCCGTGAGTCTGCTGGACACCGCTTGCGCCCGCGTCGCCATCAGCCTGCACGCCGTACCGGCCGAAGTGGACGACAGCCGTCGGCGCATCGAAGCGCTGGAAACCGAGCTGCAAATCATCGCCCGTGAACACGCGATTGGCGTGGTCATCGGCACTCGCCAGACCCACAGCGAAAGCCTGCTGAGCGCCGAGCGTGAACGCCTGGCCGAACTGGAAGGCCGCTGGGCCGAAGAGAAAACCCTGGTGGACGAACTGCTCGCCACCCGCGCCACCCTGCGCGAGCGCGTCGGCGTGGTGGACAGCGAAGACAACAGCGAAGCTTCTGACAACGAAAGCCACCAACTGCGCGAGAAACTGGTGGACCTGCAACAGCGCCTGACCGCCCTGCAAGGCGAAACCCCGCTGATCCTGCCGACCGTGGATTACCAGGCCGTGGCCTCGGTGGTCGCCGACTGGACCGGTATCCCGGTGGGCCGCATGGCCCGCAACGAACTGGAAACCGTGCTCAACCTCGACCAGCACCTGAAGAAACGCATCATCGGCCAGGACCATGCCCTGCAGATGATCGCCAAGCGCATCCAGACCTCCCGCGCCGGCCTCGACAACCCGAGCAAGCCGATTGGTGTGTTCATGCTTGCCGGCACCTCCGGCGTGGGCAAGACCGAAACCGCCCTGGCCCTGGCCGAAGCCATGTACGGCGGCGAGCAGAACGTCATCACCATCAACATGAGCGAGTTCCAGGAAGCCCACACCGTGTCGACCCTCAAGGGCGCGCCACCGGGCTACATCGGTTATGGCGAAGGCGGCGTGCTGACCGAAGCCGTGCGGCGCAAACCGTACAGCGTGGTGTTGCTGGACGAGGTGGAAAAAGCCCACCCGGACGTGCATGAGATCTTCTTCCAGGTGTTCGACAAAGGCGTGATGGAGGACGGCGAAGGCCGGGTGATCGACTTCAAGAACACCTTGATCCTGCTGACCACCAACGCCGGCACCGAGTTGATTGCCCAGGTCTGCAAAGACCCGCAGAACGTGCCCGAGCCGGAAGAAATCGCCAAGGCCCTGCGCCAACCGCTGCTGGAGATTTTCCCGCCGGCCTTGCTGGGCCGCCTGGTGACGATCCCGTACTACCCGCTCAGCGACGAGATGCTCAAGGCCATCACCCGCCTGCAACTCAACCGCATCAAGAAGCGCGTGGAGAGCACCCACAAGGTCGCCTTCGACTACGACGACGCGGTGATCGATTTGATCGTTTCGCGTTGCACCGAAACCGAAAGCGGCGGGCGCATGATCGACACCATCCTGACCAACAGCCTGCTGCCGGACATGAGCCGTGAGTTCCTGACCCGCATGCTCGAAGGCAAGGCTTTGGCCGGGGTGCGGATCAGCGCCGTGGACAACGAATTGCAGTACGATTTCAGCGACGCGGCCTGACCTGAAGGAACACCGCACAACCCTGTGGGAGCGAGCTTGCTCGCGAATGCAATCTGTCAGTGCCATTGATGTTGCCTGACACACCGCCTTCGCGAGCAAGCTCGCTCCCACAGTGGTATTCGGTTCCGCCAGTTACTACAACCTGCACGAGACCCTCGATGTTATTCAACCAAGCCACCCGCCTGGCCAAGATCACCAGCCCCCTCGGACCTGAGGTGCTTTTGCTCAAGGACATGGGCGGCGGTGAAGAATTGGGGCGGCTGTTCAACTACGAGTTGCAGTTGCACTCGCTGGACAACGCCATCGACCTCAACAAGCTGCTCGGCAAGCCCATGTGCGTGAGCCTGCAGCTCGATGGCGGTGGTGAGCGCTATTTCCATGGCATCGTCGCCCGTTGCAGCCAGAACGTTGACCAAGGCCAGTTCGCCAGCTACCAGGCCACCTTGCGTCCATGGTTGTGGCTGTTGACCCGCACCTCCGATTGCCGGATTTTCCAGAACCTCACCATCCCGCAGATCATCAAGCAGGTGTTCCGCGACCTGGGCTTTTCCGATTTCGAAGACGCCCTGAGCCGGCCTTATCGCGAGTGGGAATACTGCGTGCAGTATCGCGAGACCAGCTTCGATTTCGTCAGCCGCTTGATGGAACAGGAAGGGATCTACTACTTCTTCCGCCATGAGCAGGGCCGCCATGTGCTGGTGCTGGCCGATGCCTACGGCGCCCACACCCAAGCGCCCGGCTACGGCTCGGTGCCGTACTACCCCAAAAATGAGCAGCAGCGCGAGCGCGATCATATTCACGATTGGCACTTGGCCCAGGAAGTCCAGCCCGGCTCCCTGGAACTCAACGACTACGATTTCCAGCGCCCGAGTGCGCACATTGATGTGCGTGCGGCCATGCCGCGTCCGCATACCGCTGGCGACTATCCGCTGTACGACTACCCCGGCACTTATGTGCAAAGCGCCGACGGCGAACACTACGCCCGCACCCGCATCGAAGCCTTGCAGACCCTGCATGAACAGGTCGAGCTGGCGGGCAACGCCCGGGGCCTGGGGTCGGGGCATCTGTTCAGCCTCACCGGCTTCAGCCGCCAGGACCAGAACCGCGAATACCTGATCGTCGGCGCCCGCTACTACATTTCCCAGGAAAGCGGCGAAACCGGCGGCGGCGCGCCTTCGGCGCAGTTCGAAAGCAGCCTCACCTGCCTCGACGCCCAGAAAAGTTATCGCCCGCTGGCGACTACCCACCGCCCCATCGTCAAGGGCCCGCAAACCGCGTTGGTGGTCGGCCCCAAGGGTGAGGAAATCTGGACCGACCAATTCGGTCGGGTGAAGGTGCATTTCTACTGGGACCGTCACGACCAATCCAACGAAAACAGCTCGTGCTGGATTCGTGTGTCGCAGGCTTGGGCCGGCAAGAACTGGGGCTCGGTGCAGATCCCGCGCATCGGCCAGGAAGTCATCGTCAGCTTCCTTGAAGGCGACCCGGACCGGCCGATCGTCACCGGTCGCGTGTACAACGCTGAACAGACCGTGCCCTATGCGTTGCCCGCCAATGCCACTCAGAGCGGCACCAAAAGCCGTTCGAGCAAGGGCGGCACACCAGCGAATTTCAACGAAATCCGCATGGAAGACAAAAAAGGCGCCGAACAGCTGTACATCCACGCCGAGCGCAACCAGGACATCGTGGTTGAAGTGGACGAGAGCCATTCGGTGGGCCACGACCGCAACAAAAGCATCGGCCACAACGAAACCGCACGAATTGGCCAAGACCGACTGCGGGCGGTGCAGCGCAACGATGCCCTGGTCGTCGGCGGAACCAAGAGCGACAGCGTCGCGACCCAGTACCTCATGGAGGCGGGTTCGCAGATTCGACTGGTGTGCGGCAAAAGCGTGCTGGAGTTCAATGCCAGTGGCGAGATCAACATCTCGGGCACCGCGTTCAATATCTACGCCAGTGGCAATGGCAACATCGACACCGGCGGCCGTCTGGACCTCAACTCCGGCGGCGCCAGCGAAGTGGATGCCAAAGGCAAGGGCATCAAGGGTGTGATTGATGCGGCGGTAAAAGCGTTGTTCCCGACAAGGGGCAAACACTGAGGTTCACGGCAGGGCCATTGTAGGAGCTGCCGAAGGCTGCGATCTTTTGATCTTTCCCTTGAGACTCAAATAGCTGGGGAAAGATCGCAGCCTCGTTGCACTCGACAGCTCCTACAACGCAGCCCGGCGGAAGCAATATCACGCGTTCGTAAGCATGTATTGGCCAGGCTGCGTCCACGCGATTCGCAAGTACTTGCCGCTCAGCAGTTGCTCGTCGCGAAGATATTCGAACACTTCGCAGGGACACCATTCCTTGCCCGCCGAAAAGGCCACGCCCAATGAACGCAGTTCATCGAATACCTTAGCCTTCTGCTTGTTATCCGCGACCTGCAAAACGTAGACATCTTTCTCTGCCGCATTCGAAAACCCGATAGCGCGCAGGGAAGAATCCAGCGCGTTATCCATGATTCGAACACCAATCGAGTCACCGTCGGCTCTTTCCACGTAGGCCTTCAACACACCATCAATCACTCAGAGATTGGCCGGCACGAAGTCAGGGCCGCCCAGCTTATCCCGGACGGCCAGGGCGGTGCGCATAAGCGGCCCCCACAGGCCGTTCTGGCTGTTCCAGGTACCGCCCGCCCACCGCGTGTCCTGGACGAGCTCAACCTTGTTGAGCTCAAGCTGGCGCTGGAGGGCCAGCGCCACGGCCCCCATATCAACCTCGAACAGGTCGGCATAGAGCCCCTCGGGTTGCGCCTGCTTTTTGCTCAGGCAAAACCGGTAGTACCAGACCCACACCGCGGCGACATAAATCGCCCGATTACGATCAGGGTAGGTCGCGAGAATCTTGAGCAAAGCCGCCACGAAGCGCCCAGGAAACTGAGGGTCGCGGGTCTGTTGCCAGTAACGCAGCACCAGTAAATCGAAAGCCGCGACAATGTTCTGCGGTTCTTCATTGTCATTCTTGGCTTCTTGAAAGTAGAACGGCTCGCCCACGAGGAATTTATCCAGCTCGTCATTGGCCAGGGCCAGCAGCAATACGTTATCCAGGTTGGCACTCATTGAATTCTCACTACATCCGGGTTCGCGAGCAGGAAATTGATGTCGTTATTGTGTGGGATGGCCACCTTATCCAATACCGCTTCACGCATACCGCCGGGATGGGTCAGGCCGCCAGGGCGCCATAACGGGTTCGCTCCGCGCTCGTTACCGGAGGGCATGACAACCTTGGGATTGTCCAGGTTCATCATGTAAATCTCCTTGCCGGTGAAGCTGCCCGGCTCATAACCCAAAGCGGTCTCCAGAATGGAAAGATCACCGGTTTTCTTAAACTCGGCGACCACACCGTGCAGGTCTGACTTGGCCATGACGTACTTAGTGTCGCTAAAGGTTCCATACATGGGGTTGGCAATGTCATCGGGGGTAAACAGAAATGCACCTCCTTCATCCTGAAAGACTTTGAGGTGCTTGTCGATATAGGAGGCCTCAAGGTAATCGGCAGGATTGGGCCGGCTTAACTTGGGTATCGCAGCGATATCCTCTGACGTGTAGCCCGGTTTGAAGCTCACCGAGCGCGGCTTGGGCGCCGTACCGATTTTTGCCATTTTCGGGCCCAAGCCCAAAAGCGCCATTCCCGCAACGCCCTGCAGCAGGTCCCGGTAACCCGGCCCCAAGCGATCCCCCAAGTCCCCCAGCAGCGCCATGCCAGCCATCATCGTGCCGCCGATCACCACAAAACCAACTAGAGCGGCAACGCCAGCCATGGCCGCGAGAATCGCCGCGCCCCCCATGGCCAGTAATCCCAATGCTTCCAACCCGGTGTGCATCCAGCCTTCGATGTCCAGGACAAACGCCACCGACACCGTCGGCCCACCGATGAACGTATTCGGGCTGCCGCTCTTGATGTGGGCACCGCAAACCATTTTGCTGTGCAAGCGCGCCGCCGGTTTGCCGTTGATGAAGACCGTGGCGCTGCCTTCGGCGATCAGCACCGGGAAGGGCCAGATCGGATGGTTCATCGGCAACCCGGTGCAGGAAGACGAAACGTCTTCGCCCGCCCGCATGGCATTGCGGTCGTTGATGTAGACGTTGAAGCTGCCCATTATCAACGCCCCCGTGGTGGGCTCGGGCAGGTTGAAGATGGTGGAGAGGCCCTTGACGATCTGGAACATCGACAAGCCGCCGGCCGCAATCGAGCCGGCCATGATCGCCAGGGCCACGCCGCCCGTGGCGACAGTCGCGGCAACGACCGCGGCGCCGATCAAGGCACCGGCCACGGCTCCGGCGACCATCGCGGCAAACCCGAAGCCATGGGCTATTTCATCCCCCAGACGTGCTGCTGCCTGTGCATCCATTGCGAAAATCCAACTTACTGGTGGTGTGACTGCACAGGGGAGTTATCGATGACCAGAGATCGCGGGGTACGGCCAGAGCGAACGCAGCGCCGGTCTTGCCGCGTTGTCCTTCAACGAACAGACGGCGGCGACATGATTCATTGCTCTTGCAGGTAACGCAATGCCCGATGATATTTCGCGGCGCGTTCCAGGTCCTTGTCTCGCACGACGGGCAGCCGGGTGAGGTCAAGATTGTCGTGGATGTCCGCTATTTTCACTTTGGTCGCCAGTGGATTGGGACGAATCCGGGCGATGAATTGCTCATAGGACTCGCCCTGGCGCTTGGTCAGGCAGTCGATCGCCGTCACCGCAACCTCGGGAATGCCAAGCCCACGCAGCTCATCCAGCGTGACATCGCCGTCTTCGACCACATCATGCAACAGGCTGACCAGTTGCTCTTCAAGCCCGTCGAACTTCATCATCAGGCGCAACGGGTGGAGGATGTAGGGCTTGCCGGCCTTATCCACCTGGCCCGCGTGGACCCTTGAAGCCAGGGCGATTGCAGCGTCCAGAATGCTCATTGGCGATCAGATGGCCGTGCCGCGGTTCGTTCCCGGCTGGACAATCAATAGCTCGTCCAGTTCACGCTTCCTGCAACGCGCCACAAACGGCAGCGCCGCATCCGGGTCACGCTTGAACAGCTCGAAGGTCGCCTGATTGATTTCATAATATTCCTCGTAGTCGGCCATGCCGTTGCTGACCGGTATGGAGACATAGAATCGACCCGAATCCTGTTCGATACCCACGGAGAACATGTGTTCGCGACTGACCAGAACATCTTGAAATTTCATGACTTGCCTACCTCTACCGTCATAATGGCGTCCAACTGAAGTCTTTGGGCAAAATGCCCCCGGCATCGATAACCGCCTCGCTGGCACCGGTCGGCAGCTTGCCGCCAGGAATCCAGAATTCGTTCGCGCCGGCCTCGTTACCTGAAGGAATCCGCAGGTTCATGTCTTTCGGCGCGGGGATATCGACCCGCACCAGGGTACTACTTTCCAGAGTATTTTCTGGCAGCCCCAGCGCCTTCTCCAACGCCCGCTTGTCACCCTTGGCACTGGCGAGCAATTGATCGGCTTCCTGCTTGGGCATAAGGAACGTCGTGCCATCGGTCTGCGCGATGCCGTACTTACCCAGCTTCTCCTTCGTGGTGAAGCGTGAGGCGCCATTTTCGAACTGGGCCAAGTGCTCCTTCACATACTGGGGTGACAAATACGTGTCGGCATCGGGTCGCGAGCCTTTCGGCATGGCCAGGATATCCGCCTCGGTCACGCCAGGCTTGTACTTGGGCGGCGGCAACTCGGCAGGCTTGGCCGCCTTCGCCATTTTCGGACTCAGCCCCAACATCGCCATGCCGGCGACACCTTGCAGCAAGTCCCGATAGCCTGGCCCCAGACGATCACCTAAATCGCCTAGCAACTCCATGCCCCCCAGGATCAATCCGCCCACCACCACGAATTCGACGAGCACGGCGATACCCGCCATGGCGGCCATGACCAATGCCGCACCTGCCGCCAACAACCCCAACACTTCCAACCCGGTATGCATCCAGCCTTCGAGGTCGAGCACAAACGCCACCGACACCGTCGGCCCACCGATGAACGTATTCGGGCTGCCGCTCTTGATGTGAGCGCCGCAGACCATTTTGCTGTGCAAGCGCGCCGCCGGTTTGCCGTTGATGAAGACCGTGGCACTGCCTTCGGCGATCAGCACTGGGAAAGGCCAGATTGGGTGGTTGATCGGCAGTCCGGTGCAGGAAGATGACGTGTCTTCGCCCGCCCGCATGGCATTGCGGTCGTTGATGTAGACGTTGAAGCTGCCCATTATCAACGCCCCCGTGGTGGGCTCGGGCAGGTTGAAGATGGTGGAGAGGCCCTTGACGATCTGGAACATCGACAAGCCGCCAGCCGCAATCGAGCCGGCCATGATCGCCAGGGCCACGCCGCCCGTGGCGACAGTCGCGGCAACGACCGCGGCGCCGATCAAGGCGCCGGCCACGGCTCCGGCGACCATCGCGGCCAATCCGAACCCGTGGGCTATTTCGTCACCCAGACGTGCCGCGGCCTGTGCATCCATTACGCGCATCTACCTTACTGATTCGTATGACTGCTCAGTGCGACGTGTCGATGCTCAGATGATCGGAGGCTGTGGCTTGAACGAATGCATCGCCACCTTCCAGGCCGGCTCATGGTAGGCGAAGTCATTGGGTGTCGTGGTCAAGGTGGTGATCAGCACCGAGGGCTTACGCTCGATGAACACCTGGCGCAGCATCAAGTCGCGCCCTTCGCGTTGCCAGGTGTAATCCAGCAATGTGGCGGTATGCCCTTGCAGCACCGTGTCCCAGCGCTGCACCAGCTTGAAGCCCGGCAGTTGCTGCTCCGCGATTTTGAGTTGGCGGTCCACGTACTCGGCAAAAGGAGCGTCGCCCTGGCTGGCATCGCGGCTGATGACGAAACTGGCTTCTTTAGCAGGACCGACTGCCGGCAGCTTGAAAATATTGATGCTCTGGTCCTGCCAGGTATCGGGGATTTCGAGATCGGCTTCTTGAATGCGGTAAGAGGTCACAGTAATCGCTTTCCATGGACGTGAGGTGACGCGCGAAGGAGCAGATATTCAAGTAATGCCTGGTAACAATCAAGAACCGGGTTCCTCTGCCTCACGTAAGGCACTACATTATGCGATCAGCGTCACTACTCTAGCGATCAAGCGCCCCGTAGGAGCTGCCGAAGGCTGCGATCTTTTGATCTTTCGCTTTAGACTCAAGGGTCTGGGCAAAGATCGCAGCCTCGCGTTGCTCGACAGCTCCTACGGGAATGCAAGGCATCAACAAGGGATAATTGATGTTATTCAACCAAGCCTCACGCCTGGCCAAGGTCACCAGCCCCCTGGGACCTGAGGTGCTGTTACTCAAAGACATGGGCGGTGGCGAAGAGCTGGGGCGGCTGTTCAACTACGAGTTGCAGTTGCACTCGCTGGACAACGCCATCGACCTCAACCAGTTGCTCGGCAAGCCCATGTGCGTGAGCCTGCAGCTCGATGGCGGCGGCGAGCGCTACTTCCATGGCATCGTCGCCCGTTGCAGCCAGAACGTCGACCAGGGCCAGTTCGCCAGCTACCAGGCCACTTTGCGCCCGTGGTTGTGGCTGCTGACCCGCACCTCCGATTGCCGGATTTTCCAGAACCTCACCATTCCGCAGATCATCAAGCAGGTGTTCCGCGACCTGGGTTTTTCCGATTTCGAAGACGCCCTGAGCCGGCCTTATCGCGAGTGGGAATACTGCGTCCAATATCGCGAGACCAGTTTCGACTTTGTCAGCCGCCTGATGGAGCAGGAAGGGATCTACTACTTCTTCCGCCATGAGCAGGGCCGGCATGTGCTGGTGCTGGCCGACGCCTATGGCGCCCACACCACGGCCCCCGGCTACGGCTCGGTGCCCTACTACCCGAAGAACGAGCAGCAGCGCGAGCGCGACCACATCCACGACTGGCACCTGGCCCAGGAAGTCCAGCCGGGTTCGCTTGAGCTCAACGACTACGATTTCCAGCGCCCTAGCGCGCGCATCGATGTACGTTCGGCCATGCCGCGTCCACACACCGCCGGCGACTATCCGCTGTATGACTACCCCGGTACCTACGTGCAGAGCCAGGACGGCGAACACTACGCCCGCACCCGCATCGAGGCCTTGCAGAGCCTGCATGAACAGGTGGAATTGGCGGGTAACGCCCGGGGCCTGGGCTCGGGGCATCTGTTCAGCCTCACTGGCTTCAGCCGCCAGGACCAGAACCGCGAATACCTGATCGTCGGCGCCCGCTACTACATTTCCCAGGAAAGCGGCGAAACCGGCGGTGGCGCGCCGACCGCGCAGTTCGAAAGCAGCCTGACCTGCATCGACGCCCAGCAGAGTTATCGTCCGCTGGCGACTACCCATCGGCCCATCGTCAAAGGCCCGCAAACCGCGTTGGTGGTCGGCCCCAAGGGTGAGGAAATCTGGACCGACCAATTCGGCCGGGTGAAGGTGCATTTCTACTGGGACCGGCACGACCAATCCAACGAAAACAGCTCGTGCTGGATTCGGGTGTCGCAATCCTGGGCCGGGAAAAACTGGGGTTCGATGCAGATCCCGCGCATCGGTCAAGAAGTGATCGTCAGTTTCCTTGAAGGGGATCCCGACAGGCCGATCATCACTGGCCGCGTGTACAACGCCGAACAGACCGTGCCCTACGACCTGCCAGATAACGCGACCCAGAGCGGCATGAAAAGCCGTTCGAGCAAGGGCGGCACGCCAGCGAATTTCAACGAAATACGCATGGAAGACAAGAAAGGCGCCGAGCAGTTGTACATCCATGCCGAGCGCAACCAGGACATCGTGGTTGAAGTGGACGAGAGCCATTCGGTGGGTCACGACCGCAACAAGAGCATCGGCCACAACGAGACGGTGACCATCGGCAACAACCGCCTGCGCATCGTCAAGCAGGAGGACATCCTCTCCGTCGGCCAGCGCAAGACCGACAGCATCAGCCAGAGCTACGTGATTGAAGTGGGCGAAAACCTGCGTCTAGTGTGTGGTGAAAGCATCCTGGAGCTCAACGCCAGCGGCCAGATCAACCTGACCGGCGTGCAGATCAGCTTCTACGCCAGCGGCGACGCCGAGTTCAACACCGGCGGCGTGCTGCACCTGAACAACGGCGGCGGCCCCGGTGCCACGCCGGACGGCCAGGGCGTCAAGGGCAGCATCGATGCCAACATCAGCGCCGCGTTCCCCAAGGGCTAACTTCGAGACTTATGCGCCATGACTTACCGCCTCAATGAATTCCAGCTCCAGCTGCCGCCAAGCGAGTTGCTGGACGCGACGATCAACATCCTCAAGTTCCCTGAACTGGGCACCTCCTTGATCGTCAGCCGCAGCCTGCTGGCCGAGGGCGAAACCCTGCAAAGCAACCTCGACGACCAGCTCAAGCGCCTGGAAAAACAGGTCCAGCAACTGCGCTGCCAACCGGGCGCCACCGTGCGCGTGGGCGCCAACCAGGAAGTCGAAGCCATCGAATTGCGCAGCCAGTTCAACAAGGGCAACGAAAAAGTCTTCCAGTATCAGCTCGCACTGGTACTGCCCGGCACCCGCAAGATGCTTGCCCTGAGCTACGTGAAAGCCGAGAAACTGGGCGATGCCGAAGCGGCGCACTGGGCGACGATCAAGGGCTCGCTGCTGTTCGACACCCAACCCTGACCCTTGTGGGAGCGAGCTTGCTCGCGATAGCGGTGGCCCAGCCACTGATGAGTGTTGACTGAAAAGGCCTCATCGCGAGCAAGCTCGCTCCCACAGGGGGTTGGGGGTGACCGGGAAGTGGAAGGCATCACCGATCAAAATGTGGGAGCGAGCTTGCTCGCGATAGCGGAGGATCAGCCACTGATGAGGTTGACTGAAAGGACCCCATCGCGAGCAAGCTCGCTACCACAGGGACAAACCGAAGCGGATCAAGCGCCAGAAATGGCATCAATGAGCATGCCCTAACCCACAAGGACAACAGGCGCAATGGAAGGCATCAAATTGCTTGAACACACTCTCATCAGCCACCTGAGCGACCTGCATGTCTGACGCGCTCTGGGCCGCCCGCCTGGGCGATGCACTCAACCACACCTCGATGATGGCCGACATCCTGGGCGGCGTATTGGAGGTGGCGGCCAACATCGCGATCACCGCGCTGGCGACCGCCGCCGTGGTCGCGGCCACGGGCATCACCGTGGTCACCGGCGGCCTGGGTTGCTTCGTCCTGGGCCTGGTGGTGGGCACCATCGTCGGCCTGGCCATGAGCAAGACCGGGGCCGACAAAGGCCTGAGCAATATATGCGAGGGCATCGGCAACGCCCTCTTTCCGCCCACGGTGCAGGCCAACATCCTCACCGGCTCCACCGACACCCTCACCAACAATATCCCCGCGGCCCGCGCCGCCGGAGCGATTGAATCCCATGTCGCCCCGGCCGGCACCGAGCTTGAAGCGCCGGAGCCTGAAGAAGACCCCAGCTACCTGGACATGGCCGGGAATTTCTTCTCGCAAATGTGGCGCCCCACCGTCGCAACGCCCGCCCCCGGCGCCGTGCCCAAGCCGGAAGACCTGGTCATCTGCATGAAGCATCCGCCGATGCCACCGCAGTTCATGGCCGAAGGTTCGGACAAGGTCACCATCAACGGCCAGCCCGCCGTGCGCAGCGGCGATCGCAGCACCTGTGATGCAACGGTGGTGTCGGCCGGGTTGATTTCGCCCAACGTGACCATTGGCGGCGGTTCGGTGGTGGTGCGCGAGATCCGCAGCGGCAAGACCCCGGGCGTAGGCCTGGCGGTCACCGCGCTGCTGATGCTCAAGGGCGGCAAGGGCAAGTTCTTCAGCAAACTGCCGTGCATGCTGGTGGGCGGCGCGGTGTCCATGGCCGCCAGCAGCGCGGCGAACGCGGCCGCCAACGCCGCCCTGGGTTCGTCGAACCCGGTGCATGCCGCCACGGGCGCCAAAGTATTGGGCGGTGACGAGGAACTGGATTTCGTCTTGCCCGGCATCCTGCCGATTGACTGGCAACGCGTCTACAACAGCCGCGACGAACGCCGCGACAGCCTGTTCGGTGCCGGCTGGAGCGTGGCCTACGAAGTCCAAGTGCAAATCCAGCCCCACCCCGACGGCGGCGAAACCCTGGTCTACACCGACGAACAAGGCCGGCCCATCGACATGGGCTCCATCCCGTTGGGCGGCGCGGTGTTCAGTGCCGGCGAAGGCTTGGCCGTGCGCCGCCATGTGAACGGGCAATTGCTGATCGAAAGCGACGACGGCCTGTACCGTTTGTTCGAACCTTCGCCCGCCACCCCATCACACCTGCGCCTGAGCCAACTGGGTGACCGCAACGACAACCGCATCCACCTCGACTACGACGACGCCGGACGCCTGGTGCGGCTGCGCGACACCTTCGACCTGGTGCAGGTCGAGCTGATCCGCGCAGGCGAACGCGTCACCCACATCGAACGCCTCTACCCCGACCAAACGCGGGAGGTGCTGGTCAGCTACGCCTACGACGCGGCCAACACCCTCGCCGAAGTGCGCGACGCCACCGGCCAGGTGCAACGGCGCTTCAGCTACGACGCCGGGCAACGAATGGTCGAGCACCAGTTGCCCAGCGGCCTGCACTGCTTCTACGAATGGGCCCTGATCGACGACCAGGAATGGCGCGTGGTCCGCCACTGGACCGACGAAGGCGACGCCTACCAGTTCGACTATGACCTCAAGGCTGGCATCACCCGCATCAGCGACAGTTTGCAGCGCGTCAGCACCCGGCACTGGAACAGCCAGCACCAGATCACCGAGTTCACTGACAACCTCGGCCAGACGTGGCTGTTCGAATGGAATGATGAACGCCAGTTGCTCAGCGCCACCGATCCACAGGGCGGCCAGTACACATTCAGCTACGACGAAGCCGGCAACCTGCTCAGCGAAACCGACCCGTTGGGCCGCAGCGAATCCACCCTCTGGCTCGAACACTGGGCCCTGCCGCTGGTGGACACCGACGCCGCCGGCCACAGCTGGAAATACCGCTACGACCAACGCGGCAACTGCACGGCCGAAACCGACCCGCTGGGCCACATCACCCGCTACCGCCACGACACCCATGGCCAAGTCGTGGAGATCATCGACGCCACCGGCAAAAGCAAGAAGCTGCGCTGGAACCCGTTCGGCCAATTGGTGGAACACGTCGATTGCTCGGGTTACCCGACACGCTTCAGTTACGACGCGCGCGGTTACCTGCAAACCATCACCGACGCCCTCGGCGAGCGCACCCAATTCAGCTACGACGCCCAAGGGCGCCTGCTCAGCAGCCAATTGCCGGACGGCCGCACCGAACACTACCAGCGCGACACCGCCGGCCACCTCACCGGCTACACCGACCCGGCCGGGCACACCACGCGCTACCAACACAACCGTCGCGGCCAGGTCCGCCAACGCACCGACGCCCAGGGCCGGCAAGTGCAGTTCGCCTACGACAGCTTCGGCCGGCTGCAAGCGCTGACCAACGAGAATGGCGAGAGCTACCGGTTTGCCTGGGATATCGGGGATCGGTTGATCGAGCAGCAGGACCTGGACGGCAGCGCCAAGCGCTACGACTACGACCGCCTCGACAACGTCGCGGCAGTGACGGCGATGCCCGCGCCCTACGGCACCGGCCTGGCGCTCGTTCCCGAATCCCCACAGCCCCCCATCGTCCATCGCCTGGAACGCGACGCCGCAGGCCGGCTGATCGCCAAAGTCACCGACGATGGCCGCACCGAATACAGCTACGACCCGCTGGACCAACTCACCGCCGTCACCTTCACCGACCTGCAAGGCAACGCCCAGACCCTGAGCTTCGCCTACGATGCCCTCGGCCAGTTACTCGCCCAAAACAGCGCCGCCGGCAGCCTGCAACACCACTACGACGAACTCGGCAACCTGATCCAGACCCAGCTGCCCGATGGCCGCTGGGTCAACCGCCTGTACTACGGCAGCGGCCACCTGCACCAGATCAACCTCGACGGCCAGGTCATCAGCGACTTCGAACGCGACCGCCTGCACCGCGAAGTGCTGCGCACCCAAGGGCAGATCAGCACCCGCAGCGAATACGACCGCAGCGGCCGCCTGCGCGCACGGCAACGCCGCCACAGCAGCCAACCCTCGCTGCTGCCGGCGGCGGTGCAAAAACACTTCGAGTACGACCCCGCCGACAACCTCATCGGCAAACTCGACCAGCAACCCGCCGCGCAACAGCGCCAGCTCCTGCACTACGACGCCACCGGCCGCATCATCGCCAGCCAGGACAGCCTGCACGGCCAGCGCGAGACCTTCACCTACGACGCCGCCGCCAACCTGCTGGACGGCCCAGCCCCCGGCGCCGGATTGGTGGTGCACAACAAACTGCTGACCTACCAGGACAAGCGCTACCGCTACGACGCCTTCGGCCGGATGATCGAAAAACGCAGCGCCAAACGCGGCGTGCAGCACTTTGCCTACGACGCCGAAAGCCGCTTGATCGAGGTGCGCAGCGACAACGGCAGCGTGGTGAAAATGGCCTACGACCCGCTGGGCCGGCGCATCACCAAGGCCGAACACGACAACAATGGTTACCCGCTGGGCGAAACCCGCTTCACCTGGGACGGCCTGCGCCTGTTGCAGGAGCACCGCCACCAGCAAACCAGCCTGTACCTCTACGAAGACGACGGCTACGCACCCCTGGCCCGCGTCGACGGCAGCGGCCCGCTGCAAAAGATCCGCTACTACCACAACGACCTCAACGGCCTACCGGAACAACTCACCGAAGCCGACGGGCACAACGTTTGGCAGGCTACGTATCGGGTGTGGGGTAACACGCTGGAAGAGGTGCGCGAGCCGTATTACATCGAAGAGCAGAATTTGCGGTTCCAGGGGCAATACCTGGATCGGGAAACGGGGCTGCATTTCAATACGTTCAGGTTTTATGATCCGGATGTGGGGCGGTTTACTACGCCGGATCCGATTGGGTTGGAAGGTGGGCTCAATCTTTACCAATACGCTCCGAACCCTATCGGTTGGGCGGATCCATGGGGCTGGGCGTTTGCAGGGGTGGACTTCACGGGAAGCAGTGACCTGTTCCCAACAACGGGCTCACAAAAGAATATCGTGACCATCAAGATGCAAGGCGCAAGGGGACGCGACTTCACGCAGGCCTTCAAAGAGGCCGGTATCTCGAAGAAAGCAGCGAAGGACTACACCTGGCACCACGTTGATGACTTCAACCCCAAAACCGGTACAACCACGATGCAGCTCGTTAAAACGACCGCACATGAGGCTACGTTCCCGCATGGTGGTTCAGTCGCGCAATATGAAAAACACTTCAAGGTTAAGTACGAGAGCACTGAGTCAGTCCTTGCCGCCTCCAAAAAAGGTTGGCTGGCCAACAAGATCCCTAAAGCCAAAGCTGGGCGCTGCTCATAAACGGAGATTAACGATGCTTGAAAATACATTCTCAGATGACGAAGCAGCCATCACGCCAGCGGACTTGGATCTTTTGGAGTCCGCTATTGGCAAGAAGCTACCCACGCCTTTTAGAAACCATTACCTCAAGTACAACGGCGGCGTGCCGGAGCGCACCTACTGGGTCGGCGATGATTTCGACGAGCCACTGGAAGTGGCCGCCTTCAAGCCAATTGCTGGCGCTGACTCCACGGTGCTATCCACCTATCAGTTGATGCTGAAGAAACAGGTACTTCCTGTGCACCTCTTACCTTTCGCAAATGACTGGGGTGGCAACTTCTTTTGCCTGAACCTTGATACCGAAGTCGTTAGCTATTTCACGACTGATAGCTTCGATAGCGACCTCAGCCCTGAAGAGAATCAGGCTCAATCCGAAAAGCTGGTCTGCTCGAATTTCCTCCGCTTCGTTCAAGGGCTGATCGATGAGGAAGATTTGGACGAGGAATAAATCATCGAACACCACAGGGTTTGCTCCGAAACGCAAACCCGTGGCGAGGGAGCTTGCTCCCGTTGGGCGGCGAAGCCGCCCCAAAAAAAAGGCCGGCGCACTCCTACATAAAACCGCTGCGCCACCGAGCGGGAGCAAGCTCCCTCGCCACGGTCTACATACTCCTTGAAGTCAGGCATGTATGTGCTGCCGTCCTCGTAAACGGCACGTTAATGTACGGTGGAATTTAAATGATTGATTTTGCAGCCGACATAAAATCCAAGCATTCAATTGCGAACATTTTATTGCAAGACAATATCTCGACCTACATGAATGAGCTCTATGAGCATCATAAAGTCGAGATAAATAACTACACGCTACCTGACGGTGAAACTAGAACAGCGTACGTAATCGATAGTACGCTCACCCTCTCGACCCTTCCTGACGGAACAATTTTTTCAATTGGTTGCAACGCGCAATACAAAGGGCTTTACCAGAACATGCTTTCTGCAGGAATGCCTTTTGACCAAATAAAAAAACTGACCAAACGCCAGCGCATATTTAATGGCGTCATAATCCTCAACGAGGACTTCGGCCTCTGCTATGTCTTGCCAGCGCCTTATGACGAGATTGCTGACAGCATCGAAAATATACCGCCGACGCTAACGCTGGATGAAATTTACGTATCCGATTTTTCTTCCTGGCTTCATAAATCGCAATAACATAAACCATCAACTATCCATCTGAATGCCAGCTAGAAAGAGGCACAAACTACACACCACAACAAGCACAAAGCCAAATACAGCAACGAATATCTACTCCGCAATACGAAACGGCAGGCTTAAAGCAATGGATGTACTCGAACTTCTCTCATACAAGCTTGAAAATTTCCTGAACGTCCGGCCGTATCCGAAGGCGTTGGGTGCTGTTTTTTACGAAGAAGACGAGCCCTCACTGCTGACCGTTGTCGCGAGAAAACACAATGGCGCGCCCTTCAGCGTTAGCCGCTGGCATGATCTGTTTTCCACCAGTGCTTTCGAAAAAGCCATGTTGAAGAACGGCTTCACGGAACCCGACTGCTACGCCCTGCTCCTGGTCTTGTCGCGCTTTGGCTACCTGCTTGAAATCGACAACCGGCAACGAACCAACAAGGATTACTTTATTTTCTTCTACCTGATCCAGCTGATCAGTTTGAAGAACAGCGCCCTGGATGCGGATGCGCGCCTTCGGAACTACATGCTCAGGTTCCTCCTCTTCGAATTGAGCATTGATGACGAGGCGTATCGTCGGTTCAGCATCGAGGGCAATCAGCTGATGATGGCGACCGATGGGCTGGGGCCGGTGGCTTTTCTGGATGTGATTGATCTGGTCTATAAAGCGATCAAGGCCGACAGCAGGAAAGAGCATGAATTGCTCAGCACGCTGAAAACGTTTCAAACAAGCACAGTCAGATTACTCACCGAGCCCGACGATACCCATTACCGCTTCGCGATCAATGATCGGCACAGCGTGCTTATGTACCCCGACGTTTTTTTGCCCACCTATGCTCAGGACAGGCAAAAAATATTTGATGCTTTGATCGATGCGGTCAATCCGCTTCAGTCAACGGGGAACCTGTTCGTCTCCAATATGATTGTGATGAATTACGCCTTTCACGTCCTGAAAGACAAGCCCCGCGAAATTCTAAAGCTGAAAAAATACGTCCGTGATGAAGCGCTGTTCGGTCAATTGCTGGAGGTGATCATCATGCGTCGGATGGCGGTCAACAAAGCGCTGTTCGAAAAAATCCCCACGGGGCACGATCTGTCTTTGATCGAGGATGGGCAAGCCTCGTTCTACAACATCTTGTACAGCCAGTAGAAACTTAACGATGCATTCGGATGTGCTTAAGAAAGCCCTGACGACTCAATCAATATTTGGGAACAAGCAGTTCGAACTGGCGCTTGCGAACAAATGACTAGGCGCGGGTTAAGCGCAAGTCCCCGTGGCGAGGGAGCTTTCTGGCAAAAATCGAAACTCAAATGGCCTGAACCAGGTTATTCAATTACCTTGAAACTCTGGCATGAGCCCCGGAGCAGCATTGATGACTCAGATTGTTCATCACCGTGACCTACGTAATGGAACGCATCGCCAAGCGCTCAGTCGGGCTAACGAACTGCGGCCCTGGAGCGTGTCTCTCACACTCACTAACACTGCGAGGCTGCCTGAGCCATGGCTAAAACTGTTCGCTTGCCAAAGCCCGAGCGTGACTTGTTGCTACTGCATATCGAGCTGAAGTGGACGACCCCAACGATTTGGCGTCGGTTCGCAGTGCCTGAAAACATTACCTTGGGCAGGTTGCATCACGTGATCCAGATCGTGATGGGTTGGAGCGATTACCATCTGCATGAATTTGAAATTGCCGGTGAGAATTATGGCGTGCCCGATCCTGATGGCTGGGGGCCGCCGGTGAATCCGGAAGCTCGTAAAACACTGATCAAGGCACTGAACGGAAAACGGACATTCAATTATCTCTATGACTTCGGTGATAGCTGGCATCACCGCATCAAGGTCGAAAAAACATTACCCGCTATTGCCTATTCTCAAGTGCCGTACTGCATCGGGGGCGCCAATGCTTGCCCACCGGAAGACGTGGGTGGAGGACCGGGTTACGAAGTGTTTTTAGAGGCCATGGCCGACCCCGGACATCCCGAACACCACGCTATGGTGGAATGGTACGGGGAGACCTTCGACCCGACGATCTTTGATTACGAACGCGTGAATCAGTGGTTTAAACAGATCAAGCTCTGAGTTGAAACGGGGGTGGTTCGGACACTTACCCTTCAGATGGGTATGTAACGTGCTACCGCCATCGCGAGCAAGCTGAACTGGCCTAATAATTCCGGACACCTCTTAAGGGCGATATGATTTCGCCAATTTGGAGGTTCCATGAAAGAAAGAAGAGTCTTTTCCCGCGAGTTCAAACATCGTGCGGCCAGCATGGTGATTGATGACAACTGTTCAGTACAGGAA
>NZ_JBFREY010000017.1:0-123541 GCF_052114545.1 Pseudomonas sp. KB_12
TGCCGGCCACTCTCCCTCGCGGGTGCTGACACACCAGTGATAGCTACGGCCTCTTTCCCCGCGCGCACCCAATCTTAAGCCGAGCACTTGTTTGCTGCGCGACAGCGCAGCGTCGGCGACGCGGCGGGGACTCCCTCGCCACAAAAGCTCATCGCAAGCGCCGTTATTGTGGGCCAGCTCTCTTGTTGATTCGTTAGCCTCCTTCCTATACTCAACCCGCTTACCCAGCCCCGCCCGAACCCCGTGCTTATCCGCACCCAGCCGGTTCCGGCCCGACCATCGGCAAAATCCGCATCAGTCCTGCGACTGTTCCTACCCGACACAGCGAAAGGATATCCGCCCACATCCCTGGGTGTTCGACCATAATAATTCGCTCCAATGGAGCACATGACTGTCAGGGATAACCGCATGACGACCGCTACCTGCAACGAGGCTGTGTCTGCCCAGCCGACAAATTCGGCCACCCGCGTGGCCACCGCGAGCTTCATCGGCACCGCCATCGAGTTCTACGACTTCTACGTCTACGCCACGGCTGCGGCCCTGGTGATCGGGCCGGTGTTCTTCCCGCAAACCTCAGGCACGGCACAGATGCTGTCGTCCTTCCTGACGTTCGGCATCGCCTTCCTTGCCCGCCCGCTGGGCTCTGCGCTGTTCGGCCATTTCGGCGACCGGATCGGGCGCAAGTCGACGCTGGTGGCGTCCCTGCTGCTGATGGGCGTTTGCACCACCCTCATCGGCGTGCTGCCGGGCTACGCCAGCATTGGCGCCTGGGCGCCGATCCTGCTGTGCGTGCTGCGTTTCGGCCAGGGCCTGGGGTTGGGCGGTGAATGGGGCGGTGCGGCGCTGCTTGCCACCGAGAACGCGCCCAAGGGCAAGCGCGCCTGGTTCGGCATGTTCCCCCAGCTGGGGCCCTCCATCGGCTTCCTGGCGGCCAACGGGCTGTTCCTGACCCTGGCCATGACCCTTGACGACGAGCAGTTCCGCGCCTGGGGCTGGCGGATTCCGTTCCTGCTCAGTGCCGTGCTGGTGATCGTCGGCCTCTATGTGCGGCTCAAGCTCCACGAAACCCCGGTGTTCGCCAATGCCATGGCCCGCCAGGAGCGAGTGAAGGTGCCGTTGGTCGAGCTGTTCAGCCAGTACTGGGCGCCAACCTTGCTGGGCGCGGCGGCGATGGTGGTGTGTTACGCGCTGTTCTACATCTCGACGGTGTTTTCCCTGAGCTACGGCGTGTCCACACTCGGCTACAGCCGCGAGACCTTCCTGGGCCTGTTGTGCTTTGCCGTGCTGTTCATGGCCGCTGCTACGCCCCTGTCGGCCTGGGCCAGCGACCGCTACGGGCGCAAGCCGGTACTGATCGTCGGCGGCGTATTGGCGATTGCCTCGGGTTTCCTCATGGAACCTTTGTTGACCCACGGCTCGACCGGCGGCGTGGCGCTGTTCCTGTGCATCGAGCTGTTCCTGATGGGCGTGACCTTCGCCCCCATGGGCGCCCTGCTACCAGAACTGTTTCCGACCCACGTGCGCTACACCGGCGCCTCGGCGGCCTACAACCTGGGCGGCATCGTCGGCGCCTCGGCCGCGCCGTTCTTCGCCCAGAAACTGGTGGCGATGGGTGGTTTGAGTTATGTCGGGGGCTACGTTTCAACGGCCGCACTGCTTAGCGTGATCGCCGTGCTGTGCTTGAAGGAGACGCGTCATAACGACTTGAACCGGGTCGCCTGACGCGTCTCCGGCAGGCTGCGATCTTTGGAGCTTTCGCTTGAGATTCAAGCGTCAGGGGAAAGATCGCAGCCTCGCTTCGCTCGGCAGCTCCTACGGGGTAAAACCGGTCAATGAAATAACCGCTAACAATCACCCGCCATTGAAACCACCCCCCACCTGCCCCATCTAAGACCCATACCCCATTGCGCAGGTGCCCCATGAGCGACCAGCACTCGACCGAAGCCATCAACGAATACGCTGACTCCGAACACATCGAACACACCTCCTCCGGTACCGGCCTGGCCCTGCCTGGCCAGAATTTGCCGGACAAGGTCTACATCATCCCGATCCACAATCGTCCGTTCTTCCCGGCCCAGGTGCTGCCGGTCATCGTCAACGAAGAACCGTGGGCCGAGACCCTGGAGCTGGTGGCCAAGTCCGACCATCACTCCCTGGCGCTGTTCTTCATGGACTCGCCCCAGGAAGACCCGCGCCATTTCGACACCTCGAAACTGCCGCTGTACGGCACGCTGGTGAAGGTACACCACGCCAGCCGGGAAGGCGGCAAGCTGCAATTCGTCGCCCAGGGCCTGACCCGCGTGCGTATTCGCACCTGGCTCAAGCACCATCGCCCACCGTACCTGGTGGAAGTCGAATACCCGCACCAGCCGAGCGAGCCGACCGATGAGGTCAAGGCCTACGGCATGGCGCTGATCAACGCGATCAAGGAACTGCTGCCGCTCAACCCGCTGTACAGCGAAGAGCTGAAGAACTACCTCAACCGCTTCAGCCCCAACGACCCTTCGCCGCTGACCGACTTTGCCGCTGCGCTCACCTCCGCCACCGGCAATGAGCTGCAGGAAGTGCTCGACTGCGTGCCCATGCTCAAGCGCATGGAAAAAGTCCTGCCGATGCTGCGCAAGGAAGTCGAAGTGGCGCGGTTGCAGAAAGAGATTTCCGCCGAGGTCAACAACAAGATCGGCGAACATCAGCGCGAGTTCTTCCTCAAGGAGCAGCTCAAGGTCATCCAGCAGGAGCTGGGGCTGACCAAGGACGACCGCAGCGCCGATATCGAACAGTTCGAGCAGCGGCTCGAAGGCAAGGTGCTGCCGGCCCAGGCGCAGAAGCGCATCGAAGAGGAAATGAACAAACTCTCGATCCTGGAAACCGGCTCGCCGGAATATGCCGTCACCCGCAATTACCTGGATTGGGCAACCTCGGTGCCGTGGGGCGTGTATGGCCAGGACAAGCTTGACCTCAAGCACGCGCGCAAGGTGCTCGACCAGCACCACGCCGGCCTGGACGACATCAAGGACCGCATCCTGGAGTTCCTCGCCGTCGGCGCCTACAAAGGCGAGATCAGTGGTTCCATCGTGCTGCTGGTCGGCCCGCCGGGCGTGGGCAAGACCAGCGTCGGCAAATCCATCGCCGAATCCCTGGGGCGGCCGTTCTACCGCTTCAGCCTCGGCGGCATGCGCGACGAAGCCGAGATCAAGGGCCATCGGCGCACCTACATCGGCGCCCAGCCGGGCAAGCTGGTGCAGGCGCTGAAAGATGTCGAAGTGATGAACCCGGTGATCATGCTCGACGAAATCGACAAGATGGGCCAGAGCTACCAGGGCGACCCGGCCTCGGCCCTGCTGGAGACCCTCGACCCGGAGCAGAACGTCGAATTCCTCGACCACTACCTGGACCTGCGCCTGGACCTGTCGAAAGTGCTCTTTGTCTGCACCGCCAACACCCTGGACTCGATCCCCGGCCCGCTGCTGGACCGGATGGAAGTGATCCGCCTGTCGGGCTACATCACCGAAGAAAAAGTCGCCATCGCCAAGCGTCACTTGTGGCCCAAGCAACTGGCCAAGGCCGGCGTGTCCAAGGGCAGCCTGAGTATCAACGACAGCGCGCTCAAGGCGCTGATCGACGGCTATGCCCGTGAAGCCGGGGTGCGACAGCTGGAGAAACAGCTGGGCAAACTGGTGCGCAAGGCGGTGATGAAGCTGATCGACGACCCCAAGGCCGTGATCAAGCTCGGGCCGAAAGACCTCGAAGCCTCCCTGGGTAAACCGGTGTTCCGCAACGAGCAGGTGTTGTCCGGCATCGGCGTGATCACCGGCCTGGCCTGGACCAGCATGGGCGGCGCGACCTTGCCGATCGAAGCGACGCGCATCCACACCCTCAATCGCGGCTTCAAGCTGACCGGGCAACTGGGGGACGTGATGAAGGAATCGGCGGAAATCGCCCACAGCTACGTCAGTTCGCACCTGAAGCAATTTGGCGGCGATCCGAAGTTCTTTGACGAGGCCTTCGTTCACCTGCACGTACCGGAAGGCGCCACGCCCAAGGATGGTCCGAGCGCCGGCGTGACCATGGCCAGCGCGTTGCTGTCCCTGGCCCGCAACCAGCCGCCGAAAAAAGGCGTGGCCATGACCGGCGAACTGACCCTCACCGGGCACGTCCTGCCGATTGGCGGGGTGCGCGAGAAGGTCATCGCGGCGCGGCGGCAGAAAATCAACGAACTGATCCTGCCGGAAGCCAACCGAGGCAACTTCGAAGAACTGCCGGACTACCTCAAGGAAGGTGTCACGGTGCACTTTGCCAAGCGGTTTGCGGATGTGGCGAAGGTGTTGTTCTGATGTTCCTCTAGCGCTTGTGCGGGCCCCATCGCGGGCAAGCCTTGCTCCCACAGGATTAAATGTCGCTCACAGATTTTGTGTACAACAAAGATCCATTGTGGGAGCAAGGCTTGCCCGCGATGGCGGCATCAGCAACAACATATGCCTAGCTGACACACCCAGTAGCATCTTCGGTTATGCTCGCCGTTCGTCGTGAATGCCGGAGCCACCACCCTTATGTCCCCCACCCGCCTGCTCGTCCCCCTCAGCCTCGCCCTGTTGAGCGCCTGCGCCACGCAAACCAGCAACAACGTGACCGTGGAAAAGCTGAGCCAGTGCCCGGTAAGGCTCAATAACGGGCAGAACCTGATCCTGAGCCTGCCCAGCAACCCCACTACCGGTTATCGCTGGGCGATCCAGGATTCGGCCGGTGGCGTGCTCAAAGGCTTGGGGCCGGAGGTTTATCGCAACCCGGAAGACGCCGGCATCGTCGGCGCCGCGGGCGTCTCGACCTGGCGCTTCCAGGCGTTCAGCGCCGGCACCGGGCGCTTGCGCCTGACTTATCAACAGCCCTGGGCCCCGGAAGTGCCGCCTGTAGAAACTTTCGACTGCGCCATTGCGGTGAACTGACCGTGGGCTGGCTGATCCTGGCACTGATGGGCGCAGCCACCTACCTGTACGGCCTGAGCGTGCACGCCACGCTGTTGTGCCTGCTGGTCAAGCCCATGCCGGTCCTGGCCCTGCTCGGCTGGCTGCACGATGCGCCGCCCAGTGACTATCGGCGCTGGATCAGCCTCGGGTTGATTTTTTCGCTGGTGGGTGATGTGTTGCTGGCCTGGCCGGGGGATCTGTTCGTGTTCGGCCTTGGCGCGTTTCTGCTGGCGCACCTGGCCTACCTGAAAGCCTACCTCAGCGACTGCCGCCGCCCGGCGCTGCTGCCATTGGCCCTGGCCTTGGGCATCGGTGCGGTGCTATTGGGGATCCTGGTGTCGAACGGCCTCGGGCCGTTGCTGATGCCGGTGATTGTCTACGGCCTGGCCATCAGCGCCATGCTTTGGCGAGCGTTGGCGCGGCTGGGCACCGGCGTGCCGAAACGCTCGGCCTGGCTGGCCGCCGCCGGGGCGCTGGCCTTTGTGTTCTCCGACAGCCTGATCGGCATCAACCGGTTCGTGCAGCCCTTCCATGCCGCGCCTTACTTGATCATCGTCAGTTACTGGCTGGGCCAGTGGGGGATTACGGCGTCGGCGTTTACCCAAAAGCCACACTGAACAAAGATAAATATGGGAACAAAGCTCTGTGGGAGCAAGGATCTGTGGGAGCAAGGCTTGCCCGCGATGAACGATAATGTGGTCTTGCTATAGACCACGGTGCCTTTATCGCGGGCAAGCCTTGCTCCCACAAAGCTCGCTCCCACAGGTTTTTTGGTTAAAATGCCGGCCTTTTCACCACCCATGCCGCTGGAACCGCCGTGAGCAAAGATCCCGATCGCCTATTCGCCCAACCCCTGGCCCAAGTGCCGGACTTCGCCTTCAACGAGGACGTAGTGCGGGTGTTTCCGGACATGATCAAGCGTTCGGTGCCGGGTTACCCGACCATTGTCGAAAACCTCGGCGTGCTCGCCGCGCAATTCGCCCAGCCGGGTAGCGTGCTCTACGACCTGGGCTCGTCCCTGGGCGCCGTGACCCAGGCCCTGCGCCGCCACGTGCGCACCGACGGTTGCCGGGTAATCGCTGTGGATAACTCGGCGGCCATGGTCGAGCGCTGCCGCGAATACCTCAACGGCCAGGACTCGATGTTCCAGGAGCTGCTGCCGGTGGAAGTGATCGAAGGCGACATCCTCGCCCTGACGTTCCAGCCGGCCTCGGTGGTGGCACTGAACTTCACCCTGCAATTCATCGCGCCGGACCAGCGCACCGCGCTGTTGAGCCGCATCCACCAGTCCTTGCTGCCGGGTGGCGCCCTGATCCTGTCGGAAAAATTGCGGTTCAACGATGCCGAGGAACATGCCCTGCTCACCGACCTGCACGTGGCGTTCAAGCGCGCCAACGGCTACAGCGAGCTGGAAATTGCCCAGAAACGCAGCGCCATCGAAAACGTCATGAAGCCCGACAGCCTCGAAGAACACCGCGAACGCCTGCTGGCGGCCGGGTTCTCGAAAGTCGTGCCGTGGTTCCAGTGTCTTAACTTCGCCTCGTTGATTGCCCTGCCATGATTGATCTGTCCCCCCTCGCCCGCCATCTGGCCGGCACGCCCCTGGCCGATTGGGCCGCGACACTGCAGACGCAACTCGACAGCAAGATGGAAAAGGGCCATGGCGATCTGGAGCGCTGGCAAAGCGCGCTCGATGCGCTGCCCGCCTTGCAACCCACCACGGTCGACCTGCTGAATGGTCTGACGCTCGACACCGATTGTTCCGACGAAACCCGTGCGCAAATGCGTACCGCGTTGATGGGCCTGTCGCCATGGCGCAAAGGTCCTTTCGACCTGTTTGGCGTGCACGTGGACACCGAATGGCGCTCGGACTGGAAGTGGTCACGGGTGGCCCCGCACCTGGACCTGAAAGGCAAGCGCATCCTCGATGTGGGCTGCGGCAACGGCTACTACATGTGGCGGATGCTCGGCGCCGGGGCTGACACGGTGATCGGCGTCGACCCCAACTGGCTGTTCTTCTGCCAGTTCCAGGCGGTGCAGCGCTACCTGTCGCAGCCCAACGCCTGGCATTTGCCGTTCCCCTTCGAGGCCCTGCCAGCAGAGCTGGAAGGTTTCGACACGGTTTTTTCCATGGGCGTGTTCTACCATCGTCGCTCGCCAATCGAGCACCTACTGGCCTTGAAGGACTGCCTGGTCAAGGGCGGCGAACTGGTGCTGGAAACCCTGGTGATCGAGGGCGACGAACACCAGGTGCTGGTGCCCGAAGACCGCTACGCGCAGATGCGCAACGTGTGGTTCCTGCCGTCGGTCCCGGCCCTGGAGCGCTGGCTGCGCCGCGCCGGGTTCAGCGATGTGCGTTGCGTGGACGTGAGCCTGACCACCGTAGAGGAACAGCGCAGCACCGAGTGGATGAAGTATCAGTCGCTGAGCGACTTCCTCGATCCCGCCGACCACAGCAAAACCATCGAAGGGCTGCCGGCGCCGATGCGGGCGGTGATTGTGGCGCGTAAGTAAATCGCCCGCCCCCTCTGTGGGAGAGCAACCTGCTCACTTAAGGGCTGCCAATCATTGTGGCGAGGGAGCTTGCTCCCGCTCGGCTGCGCCCGTAGGAGCTGTCGAGTGCAACGAGGCTGCGATCTTTCCACTGCAAATTGAGTGGAGAGCGAAAGATCAAGATCAAAAGATCGCAGCCTTCGGCAGCTCCTACACGCAGCCCAGCGGGAGCAAGCTCCCTCGCCACAAGGGTATGTGTTCAACCTTGCGATTTGGCTCTTCGGGCCTTGAAGAACTCACTCAGCACGGTGCTGCATTCCTCGGCCAACACCCCGCCCTCGTACATCACCCGATGGTTCAGGAAGTCCTGGCTGAAGAACTGCCCCTGGCTCTGCACAATGCCGGCCTTGGGCTCCAGGGCGCCGTAGACGACCCGGGCGATACGCGAATGGACGATCAGGCCAGCGCACATGCTGCACGGTTCCAACGTCACGTAAAGGGTGCTGCCGGGCAGGCGATAGTTGCTCACCGCCTGGGCGGCGGCGCGGATGGCGACCATTTCCGCGTGGGCACTGGGGTCGTGGCCGCTGATGGGGCAGTTGAAGCCGCGTCCGATGATCTCGCCGTCCTGCACCAGCACCGCGCCCACGGGCACTTCGCCCAGGGCTGCGCCTTGTGCGGCGAGGGCCAGGGCTTCGCGCATGAAGTCCTGGTCACGGCTACGGTCGATGATCCTGGCAGGGCGAATCTGGCGCATCAAGCCACCTCGATGGCGGCCATCAGGCCGGTTTCCATGTGGTCGATCACATGGCAGTGGAACATCCATACGCCTGGATTATCCGCCACCAGCGCCACCTGCGCCCGCTCGTTCTTGCCCAGCAGGTAAGTGTCGGTGAAATACGGCACGACCTTGTGCCGGTTCGACGCGATCACCTTGAAGCTCATGCCGTGCAGATGGATCGGGTGCTGGTACTGAGTCATGTTCTTCAATTCGAAAATGTAGCTCTGGCCTTTCTTCAGCGTGGCGATCGGACGGTCGGCGCAGGTCTTGTCGGTGATGTCCCAGGCCTTGCCGTTGATCTGCCACAGGCTCGGCGGCTTGCCATTGTCGACATTGACCGACACCGAGCCGACCCATTCGAAATTGAAGTTGAGTTTTTCGGCATTGGCCAGGTCCGGCTCCGACACCGGGTTGGGCGGCAGCGCCGGCGGCCATTGGCTCGGCGCGTCACTGTTAGGCACCGAACGCAAGGTCCCCAGGCGCACCGGACCATTGCGCAACGACAACTCTTCGCCGGCTGGCGGTGCCTTGATCGCCAGGCAAATGCGCATGCCCGGGCCAAGCCAGTATTCCTTGCCCAACGGGCGCGGTTCGATGGGGTTGCCGTCCAGCGCATAGATCTGCGCTTCAACGCCTGGGATGTTGATGCGGTACGTCAGGGTGTTGTCCAGGTTGAGCAAGCGCACCCGGGTGATCTGCCCGGCCGGCAGGTCAATCACCGCTTGCGCCACGCCGTTGATGGTCGCCAGCCGGCCAGCCGTGCCGCCACGCGCCGCTTCACGGGGAATGCTGAACGCGACGAACTCGCCCTGCTCGTCCACATGCCAGCTCTTGAGGCTCAGGGTCTGCTCGTATTTGAAGCCGGTGGGCTCACGCTCTTCGATGATCAACGGCCCCACCAGCCCACGCCCGAGCTCTTCGCTGCTGTTGACGTGAGGGTGATACCAATAGCTGCCGGCGTCTGGCACGCGGAACTTGTAATCGAAATATTCGCCCGGCAACACCGGCAATTGCGAGACATACGGCACACCGTCCATCTCCAGCGGCAAACGGATCCCGTGCCAATGAATGGTGGTGGCGACCGGCAAGTGATTGATAAAGCGTACCCGCAACCATTCGCCCTGGCGCACCCGCAGCTCGGTGCCCGGCGCCGAGGGGCCAAACGCCCAGGCCTGGGTCTTGTGCCCGGCCACCAGCTCGACGTCCAGCGGTGCGGCGATCAATTCATAGTCGTGACCGGCATCGGCATCGGCGCGCTTGCCCAGCCAGTACCGCGACGCACCTCCCGCACCCACGCCAACGACAACAAGACCGGCCAGGCCACCGAGTATTTGGCGACGGGTAAAGGACATGAACGCAACCACCTATTGAATCCGCGGCGAACCGTTGGGCCCGCAAAAGGCGAATACGATACACCCGCAGATGAGAAACGGTAAGGGCTGCAAAAATGAAAAAACCTATAGAAATTATCCACAGGTCTTCTCAGTCCCCATCAGCTCAACTTTCAGGGTCTCGACATCCAAGGCGCTTAATGTTGATGCCGTCCAGTGTTCCAAGGGTGACCTCGGGAAAGCTTAGATTCCTTCCCGCAATTCACGTGGCGACAGCCCATAGCGTGAGCGGAAGCGCACTGCAAAACGTGAGGCCGAGGCGTAACCACAGGTCCCGGCAATTTCACCGATGGGGCGAGAAGTGGTCTGCAGCCATTGCAACGCGGTCGCCAATCGAACGCCCTCCAGAATATTGCGGAAACTGTTCCCCTCATTCGTTAATTGGCGACGCAACGTCGACTCTCCCAGGTTCAGGTGCTGTGCGACGTCCGCCACCGTCCAGTCTCTCTGCGGGCTGCCCATTACCAGCTGCTGCACACGCTCACAAAGTGGATCGTCGCGCCCCATCAGCAAGGGCCCGAGCTGGCCGCCAAGGCACAGGCCCAGGAGGACCGCTTCCCCATAATGTGTGCGTAATACCTGAGGGGCGTCGTCCCTGATAGCAGTCAGCAACTGATCCCATGCCTGTGTCGTGTGCCTGTCCAGGCGGACGCATAAATCATTCTTCAGTACACCCCGACGGCTCATGATCTGCTGGCTATAACGGGTACTGAAGCTGCGCAATGTCGAGACGGGAAAGGTCACCGCATCGGCGATGTAGTGGCCGTGGGGGCCGGGCAAGTTTGAGAGACCCAACTCGCGCCCGGCCGGCATCAGTATCAGATGTTGCGGCCCGGCGCGCATCTCCCGGCCATCCCACTGCAACAACTTTTCCCCTTGGCGTACTCGACACAAAGTCGTCACGAACACCGGCACCCTTGACAAGGTCAGGGGCTGGCGCGCCCGAATGACACACGCATCGATAATGTTTTCCCGGTGCTGTATGCCCTCACAAGGGTGCATCGCGCTTAACGTCCGTAAGTTGAAGTAATGGTCGCTTTGGCCAAGGCGTTGGCATTGAGCATGTACCCTACCAAGGCCCCGCTGGCTTGGTTGTCGAGCGCTAGCTTATCGACTTTCAATGCCCATACGGTGAATTGATAGCGATGGGGTTTATCCCCAACTGGAGGACAGGCGCCGCCAAACTCGGATTGACCAAAGTCGGTTCGCCCTTGAACTGCACCGGCAGGCAAACTCGGCCCTGCCCCACTTGGCAGGCTGTGGATAGAAGCGGGCAGGTTAAAGACCGTCCAATGCCACCAACCGCTGCCCGTCGGCGCATCGGGATCGTAGACCGTGATCGCGTAGCTTTTAGTGCCGGTGGGGGCGTTTATCCAGGAAAGCTGCGGCGAGGTGTTGCCGCCTTCGCAACCGAAGCCTTGGAACACTTCCCGCTGGGTCAATGGGCGATTGTCAGCAATGTCCTGGCTGGTCAGTGAAAAGTCGGCCGCGTAGCCACTGAATGCCACAGCCATGGAAAGTGCAGGCAGGATTGATCTGATGTTCATCGCGACTCCGTTTGAGGCTGAAAATGAAGCCAGAGTCTAGGTTGAACGCCAAATGGTCAGTGTGCCGAAACGCTCGACAATTGTGCCGAAATGCTCGAAATCCGGAAGGGAGCACCATCACCGCCACTCGAGGCGGCTAGCGCGTAGGGCTACCGCGTGGAATGAAAAAAGCCAGCGCCGCCGCGACGATGAACAGCGCTGGCACATCGCCGAGTAAATGCCCCATATGCCGGGTCCCATCCATCTCGACGTCGAAGGACTGCACGGCCATGATCGCGCCGTGCACGATACTCGACCACACGGTGAACCAGATCAGGCTCAGGTGTTTCATCGGATCGCGGGACGCCATCAGCAGGAACACACCGAGGGTGGCGTAGATTCCGACAATCATCAACGGATAGTGGGAATGCCCGCTGTGCCACGCCCAGCCAGACGGCCACAGGTTCATCAGCGGCCAGATCGCGAAGACGGCGATCAGGCCGACAACGATCAAAACCATGCGCAAGCCGGCGAGTCGTTGGGTGTCGTTCATGGCTGGCTCCTTGTTGCGGCGCGACTGTCGCCGTAATGGGTGCCCGGAGTATAGAACGCGCCTGGAACGCACACCGGCCAGCCCATGCCGTCAGTCGCCTGGGCCGTCTCCAAGCGACTTGTCGATCATTAAGCCTCGCTCACCCGCTCCAGCCAGGCCTTGTGCGCAGCACTGGTATCCTCAGGCAGGTGGCGCAGGTAATCCTGTAGCTCCGCCTGCATACCGAACACCTTCCATATCAACGGCGCCAAGCGCGATGCAGGGTTGCCCGCCTGCTCCAACTCGCGCAGCCACTGCAGGCTGCGCTCCTTGTATTCGGCGAGTACGTCCGACTGGTAATCGTGGGCCTTGCCCAACCCGGAGATGTACATCAGCTTGGCGACTTCCACCGTGGGCCAATGAAGGGCCATGTTCAGCGGCCAGTCGAGCATGGCACGCTCCCCCCACATCGCGGATTTAGGCATGCGCCCGTTCGCCAGCAGCGTCAACATGAAGGCCTGGCCCAGCTCGGTCAGGTAGACCGGCAGGGCTTCGGCGGTGGGATGCAGGTAGAACGAATCCACGGGCGTCTCGCGCCTCAGGCCAATGCGGGCAAGCAAGCGCTGCTCAAGGTCGAGTACCAGAGCGCCGATGCCGGCCTTCACCGCGCTGCCGCTTTCGGTAGTTTGCCGGGTGCGGGTCGCGCAGTCCCAGAGGCTCAGGGAAAGCTGCCATAGTGCTTGATCACCGTCACCCGAACAGCCGATCTCGCCGGTGATGAAGGACTTCATCGTCGGCGGCACGATATCGAAAAGTGCTTGGCCGTCGACTTCACTCCCCGATAACACCGGGCCGCCGCCTTCCACGATTTGGATATAACACGTGCCTACATGGTCGCTCCAGTAGTGCACGGCTTCGGCCAGGTATAGAGGAATCGCGCGCGAGAAGCGCCCCAGTTCATCCTCCCGTTGCGACTCGGCGCGTTCTGCCCCGTCTGTGCTTTTGGACAGTGCGAAGAAACCGATTTCCGATGCCCCTTCCGGTTTCTGCGCGAAGAACCAGTCGGCGTTGCGCAAACCGTAGTGCCAGATCGGCTGGCTCAATGCCAACGTCGCGAACTGCAGGTTTTCAGGATCCACCGGCACGCCTTGGGCGCCCTGCTTGTGCATTTGCTGGAAGGCTTGGGCAAACTGGTCGAGCTGGCTTTTGATCGGCGCAAAACCCAGGGCATACAGGCGAGCGAGCAGCGCCTCGCCTTCGGCCGCTTGGCCAAGCTCCTGATAGGCGCGCAGCAAGTTGATACCGGCCATGGGGTCGTGTTTGTGCTCATCGTAGACGGGCTCGACCAACTCGATGATCAGTGGAATCTGGCCGTTGTTACCCAAGTCGCCCGAGATCATCATCAGCGCGCTGCCGTCGAACGTACCCGCCGTCAGCACCTGCGTGTAAAACCCGCGTGCCGACTCGACGTCCTTCTGTTCCAGGCAATGACGCGCCAACCACAAGGGCGCACGCCAACTGCCGGGCAACGCAGCCACGGTACGCAGCGCCTCGACATAACCCGCCTCGCCGGCCCTTTCCCGCTGAATGGCCGCCCACCACAGCAGGCCATTCTCTTGATTCGGGTCAGCCTGGATCGCGTGCCAAAGCGTTTCATCGGCAAGCGCCGGTTCACCTCGCTCGCTGAAGACCTTGGCCAGGTTGGTCAGCAAGGTGCCTGTCGCGCCCACTTTCGCCATCCCCGTGCGCAGCGCGTTTTCGGCGGCATCGAGTTGGCCGTTCTCCAGCAGCACAATGCCCTGGATGACATGGCTGCGCTCGGGATTGCTGTCGATCTCGACCAGTTGTGCCGCGGCCGGAATCAAGTCAGCGACAAAGCCATCATTCAAACCCGAGATAATCAGGCTGTAGAGTTCGTCGGCAGAATTCCATTTCTCTCGCAGGTTTGGCAGGAAGACGTTGTTGCGCCACTCGTTGCGGGTGATCTGCATCTCACGACCGTAGCTGTCGTAGACCGTGATCAATTCACCCTCGTCCGGCTGGGGCGGCGGCGCATCAGCGTGCGCGGAAGAAACCGGTGTCGACGTGCTGGATTTCTTGCCGCTCAAAGCGGACAGGATGCGTTTGAACATAAGGGCAGTGACACCGTTTCTGAGTTTGTCGGCACGGTGTTCTTGGGATGGAAGTTTGCAGTCTTGTTGTGAGCGGCCGACAGCTTTGCGCATTCACGTGCAGAGAGCGACGGACAAACGTGGACAAGCCAAGAGCAACGGTGGAGAGGTTGGCATTTAAGCACAACTTCCTAATGCCTAAGCCAGCCTTTTGGCATGGGCTAAAACCCTTTCCTACGGTCGTCCGAACCTAGTACTGCACGCTAGTGGGCGCAGGTCAGTGCTGGGGGTTGATCACTCCCATGTCATCGAAACTCCACTTCAGCGACTCCCCAACACTGTCACCCAACCAAAGCGTCCCACTCTTCGCAAGCCATACCAGGCAACCGTCGGCCTTCTTTCGCAACGTTGACCTGCAGCGCCACCTGGGCCACATCCAACACGTCCTTGGTAAGCGAATAGCTGCCCCTGGCCTGCAGCCAACCCAGAACGTCTGCCAAATGCCAGATAGATGTACTGCCCTCATGCACCGGCGTCGGGAAGCTGCCTGGATGAGCCAACATCAGCTTGCGCATGTTCTGCCGAGACACACCTACGATCTCAGCAACGTCGGTCAGCCCGACCAAATCAGGCGCAACCTCGATCAATTTGGCCGACGGCACCGCGCGATGGACGTCGGCCAGAGCGCTAAGCACTGCCTTGACCGCATCAGGCGCCTCGCGAGTGAACTCAAGCGCCAGACGCCCCGGCTGCCCGATACCGACCAGGGCGTCGTCGCAGCCCGCTTCTCCCAGCCGCTCGACCAGTTCATCCATGGCACAACCGTCGTCAGCAAGCTGATATTTCAAGGTAAAAATATATTCCATTGTTCTATTCCTCAGCATCGCCATCAACGTCGTGTCGGTTGCGATGCGCAGTGCAATTGTCCACAACGCGTCGCAAGGCTCGCGCATGGTTGCCAGGGCTCTTCGGCGTGCTCCATATCGAAGTGATACAGAACTCGCCACAACGGCATTCCACCTCTTTGTACGGGCAATAAACCCGCCCCCAGGCGTGACTGCCGCCAACGTCTACGCGCCACCCTTGCCCTTCGGCATACCTAAGCGTTTCTTCGATTTCTTTCTTCGGGTGCGTTGGACGAGTCATCCGTGATCTCCAGTATTCGCATGATCTGTCAGGTTGTCAAATGACAACCAAACAGATCGGTTTCAAACGCCAGCATTTAGCGGCCACATTTGCTCGGCAGCAGCTTTGGTACGGAGTGGTTCGCGGACATTGCGACAGCACTCCGCGCCATGCCGGCGAAATACCCGTTGGGTACCGCCACAGATGGTAAGCATTTCTCAGTGCCGTTGAGGCGGGGAATCGTAGCGAAAGGTGACTATGCTGGGATGCGCTGCAGCCCAAAGCCGTCAGCGCGGGGTGTCAGACCGATCCCCGTCAGCTTGGATTGGGGGCGCTTCGCACCCCAGCGGGAGCAAGCTCCCTCGCCACGGTTTTGTGTTTGGCTGGCAATGACGCGGGCCTTTCAAGTCCCATCACTTGCACACACCAAATGGGTTACCACGTCTTACAGGCTCCGACCTATCGAATGGGGCGTAACGAGTCAGATTTGCGCCAGGCCACCGTCGGCGGCGACCTCGCTGGCGGTCATGAAGCTGCTGTCCGGCGATGCGAGAAAGGCGGCCACTGCTCCGATCTCCGCCGGATCGGCCATGCGCTGGAGCGGATTCATCGAGGCGAAGACCTTCATGCCTTCCTCACCCAGCGCCGCCTTCGCCAGTTCGGTCGCCGTCGGCCCGGGCGACAGCACGTTCACTCGGATGCCGCTGCCCTTCAGGTCCTCTGCCCAAGTCCGCGCGAGGTTGCGCACTGCCGCCTTGCTCGCGCTGTAGACGCTGAATGCCGGGGCGCCTGTGGTGCCCGCACTGGATCCGGTCAGGATGATCGAACCGCCCTCGCCCATCAGCGGCGGGGCCTTCTGCACCGTGAAGATCAAGCCCTTCACATTGGTCTCGAAGATTTCGTCGATGTGCTCAGCGGTGATCTCGCCGAGGGCAAGCGGGCTTCAGGGTGTTTCTCGCTAGTGGCTACCGGTCAGCGCCGGCCGCGCCATCATTCCAACTCGAACATAACGATCATAAAGATCCCTGCACGGTCAGTTTGCGCCGGCATCTTTTTTTGGAACACCAATGGTTTTGCGTTCACCCGTTGCGGAGACTTCGTACACGGTCATGACCCAAGTGTCGGCGATCACGGTTTCAACCAGGTAATTCTTCTTGGCTTGCGGCGTAAATTGCTGCGCAACAGGTTGCTCCTTGTCAAACGGCGTCGGCATGGGAATACCGTTAAAGGTAAACGGTTTGTCCTTGACCTCGCCTTTCACGTACACCGTTTTATCCGACTCGACCAGCTTACTGATGCTGTCAGTACCACCGGCGATTTTCTTCAGATAAGCCGGTATGCGCTTGAAGTAAGCAGAGTCATAAACCCGCTCACCCGCACTCACAAGTCCAGTATTGGCATCCTCGTACGTGTAACTGACAGGACGATCACCCTCGCCGCCTATGGTGCGGAAAGTCACGCTGGCTTGATGGTCATTCATGGCCAGTGGAACGACCGGCTCTGAAGTAAGGTCACCCGCCTGACGGCTGCTGCAGCCGGTCATGACAAGCGCGAAAGTGATTGCTAATGGAAACGCCAAAGAAGTTTTCATTCGATCCCTGAACCGTCTAGAAGAAGGCCTGTATAGAGCCATTTGCAGAGCAGCGTTCTCGATACCATGTCGGCACTCCTTATCCGGGACATGGTATCGATGTAGCGCTCTCACATACGTACGATGTGCGCCATTGAAAACGCCATTGATGCTGTAGTGAACATCACTATCCGTTCTTATTTTTTACAATAAAATCAAATAGTTGAGAGTCAACCTCACTCCCACTCAATCGTCGCCGGCGGCTTGCTCGACACGTCATAAGTGACGCGGGAGATGCCTTCGATTTCGTTGATGATGCGCCCGGAAACGGTTTCCAGCAGTTCGTACGGCAGGTGTGCCCAGCGCGCGGTCATGAAGTCGATGGTTTCCACGGCACGCAGGGCCACGACCCAGGCGTAACGACGGCCATCGCCAACCACGCCCACCGATTTCACCGGTTGGAACACCACGAACGCCTGGCTGACCTTGTGGTACCAGTCGGCCTTGCGCAGTTCTTCGATGAAGATGTGGTCGGCGCGACGCAGCAGGTCGGCGTATTCCTTCTTCACTTCACCGAGGATCCGCACGCCCAGGCCCGGGCCCGGGAATGGGTGACGGTAGACCATGTCGTACGGCAGGCCCAGCTCAAGACCCAGGCGACGCACTTCGTCCTTGAACAGTTCGCGCAGCGGCTCGACCAGCTTGAGGTTCATCTCTTCCGGCAGGCCACCGACGTTGTGGTGGGACTTGATCACGTGGGCCTTGCCGCTCTTGGCGCCGGCCGACTCGATCACGTCGGGGTAGATGGTGCCCTGGGCCAGGTACTTGATGTTGTCCAGCTTGTTGGACTGGGCATCGAACACGTCGATGAAGGTACGGCCGATGATCTTGCGCTTCTTCTCCGGGTCGGACTCGCCGGCCAGGTTGTTCAGGAACTGCTCTTCGGCGTTGGCGCGGATCACCTTGACGCCCATGTTCTCGGCGAACATGGCCATCACTTGCTCGCCTTCGTGCAGGCGCAGCAGGCCGTTGTCGACGAAGACGCAGGTCAGTTGGTCGCCGATGGCCTTGTGCAGCAACGCGGCAACCACCGAGGAGTCCACACCGCCGGACAGGCCCAGCAGCACGTTGTCAGTACCGACTTGAGCACGGACTTGGGCAATGGCGTCTTCAGCGATTTTCGACGGGGTCCACAGGGCTTCACACTCGCAGATGTCGAGGATGAAGCGCGACAGGATGCGACCGCCCTGCTTGGTGTGGGTCACTTCAGGGTGGAACTGCACGCCGTAGTAACGGCGATCATCGTTGAACATGCCGGCAATCGGGCAGCTCGGGGTGCTGGCCAGGATGTGGAAGTCTTCCGGCATCCTGGTGACCTTGTCACCGTGGCTCATCCACACGTCCAGGCCGAACAGGCCGTCGGCGTCGACGTGATCCTCGATACCGTCCAACAGACGGCTCTTGCCGACTACGTCAACGCGGGCATAACCGAACTCACGCAGGTCCGAACCTTCGACCTTGCCGCCCAGCTGTTCAGCCATGGTCTGCATGCCGTAGCAGATACCGAAGACGGGCACGCCCAGGTCGAACACGGCTTGCGGGCAGCGCGGGCTGTCGGCTTCGTGCACGGACTCGGGGCCGCCGGCGAGGATGACGCCTTTAGGCGCGAATTCGCGAATCGCTTCATCATCCATGTCGAACGGATGCAATTCGCAGTACACACCGATTTCACGCACGCGGCGGGCGATCAGCTGGGTGTACTGGGAACCGAAGTCGAGGATCAGGATGCGGTGAGCGTGAATGTCGAGGGCCATGACTCATTCTCATGTAGTGAATCAGAAACAACTCGGGGCTGAATGAACAGCCCCGGTGATTAACGTTTTGCTGAAGGCCTTAACCTACGCGGTAGTTCGGCGCTTCCTTGGTGATCTGCACGTCGTGGACATGGGACTCGGCCATGCCAGCGCCGGTGATACGCACGAATTCAGGCTTGGTGCGCATCTCTTCGATGTTGGCGCTGCCGGTGTAGCCCATGGAAGAACGCAGGCCGCCCATCAGTTGATGGATGATGGCGCTCAGGGTGCCTTTGTACGGCACGCGACCTTCGATGCCTTCCGGCACCAGCTTCTCGGCACCCGCGGAGGAGTCCTGGAAGTAACGGTCGGAAGAGCCCTGGGCCTGGGACATGGCGCCCAGCGAACCCATGCCCCGATAAGCCTTGTAGCTACGGCCCTGGAACAGCTCGATCTCGCCTGGTGCTTCTTCGGTACCGGCAAACATCGAACCCATCATCACGCAGGAGGCACCGGCTACGATGGCCTTGGACAGGTCACCGGAGAAACGGATACCGCCGTCGGCGATCAACGGCACGCCGGTGCCTTCAAGGGCGGCGGCGACGTTGGCGATGGCGCTGATCTGCGGCACGCCGACACCGGCAACGATACGGGTGGTGCAGATCGAGCCAGGGCCGATACCGACCTTGACCGCGTCGGCGCCGGCTTCGGCCAGGGCCTTGGCCGCAGCGCCGGTGGCGATGTTGCCGCCGATCACCTGCACTTCAGGGAAGTTCTGCTTGACCCAGCGAACGCGGTCGATCACGCCTTTGGAGTGGCCGTGGGCGGTGTCGACCACCACCACGTCAACACCGGCACTGACCAGGGCGGCGACACGGTCACCGGTGTCCTTGCCGGTGCCGACCGCAGCGCCGACGCGCAGACGACCTTGGTCGTCCTTGCTGGCCAGCGGGTAGGCCTTGGCTTTTTCGATGTCGTTGACGGTCATCATGCCCTTGAGGGCGAATTTGTCGTCGACGATCAGCACGCGCTCGATGCGGTGCTTGTGCAGCAACTCGCGGACTTCGTCCTTGTTGGTGCCTTCCTTGACCGTGACCAGGCGCTCTTTAGGCGTCATCACTTGGCGGACGGTGGCATCCAGGCGGTTCTCGAAACGCACGTCGCGGGAGGTGACGATGCCGACCAGGTCGCCATCGTGCAGCACCGGAACGCCGGAGATGTTGTGCATGCGAGTCAGTTCGAACAGATCCCGGACCGTGGCGTCAGCCTCGATGGTGATCGGATCCTTGACCACGCCAGCCTCGAACCGCTTGACCTTGCGCACTTCGGCGGCCTGCTGTTCGATGGTCATGTTCTTGTGGATGATACCGATACCACCTTCCTGGGCCATGGCAATGGCCAGACGGGCTTCGGTCACGGTGTCCATGGCGGCGGAAACCAGAGGGATATTCAGTTCGATGCCACGGGTGAGACGGGTTTTGAGACTGACTTCGTTAGGCAGTACTTCGGAATAACCGGGCACTAGGAGAATGTCGTCGAAGGTCAGAGCTTCTTGGCTGATACGCAGCATCGCGGGGGCTCCCGAGCGGGAAAATGGAAGCGCGCCATTATACTCATGGACCCCGTCTGGCTCAATGTAAAACTCTGTCTATTATTGCCGGGCTGATTGACGGGGCTAATAATTGCACTCCGGCCATACACCGAACCCGTGGCGAGGGAGCTTGCTCCCGCTCGGTTGCGCAGCGACCGCAAACATCTTGGGGCCGCTTCGCAGCCCAGCGGGAGCAAGCTCCCTCGCCACAGGGATTGCCTATTTCCTCACGCTACAACTCCACCTTCACCCAACTCACCGGTTGGTCGAGCCAATCGGCGAATTCATCGAGAAAGTCCTGCTTGAACCCCGCCTCCAGCCAATTGTTGAAGATGAACCCCAGGTTGGAAAAGCCGCAGGGCTGCAGGAACAGGAAGCCGTTGATGTCGTCTTCATGAGCGCATTCAGGGCAAGTGAAGTTGTCGGTGCGCGCCGGCATCCAGTCTTCCAGACTTTCGAACAGCGCTTCGCCGACTTCCTTGCGGCACTCGGCGCAACCGGCCTCTTCGAGAAAGCCCTTGGCCGGTGTATAGATGCAGCGCTTGGTGATGATCTCCAGGCCATTGATCGCCTCACCGAACGGCAAGGCTTCGGGATGCAAGACCACCTCACGGGCACCGGGGGCGATGGCGTGGGCCATGCGATTGCCGGTGCGCCCGCAGGTGGTCAGTTGTTCTTCGACGATATTCTTGCGCACCAGCCAGCGCACGATCGCCCGGGCCCGAGGCTCGTGGACCGGCAGGGTGGAAATTTTCGGAACGATGATACTTTGCGAGTTCATGGCGAGGCCTGGCTGTTTCCCTGGCAGGGTCTGATCGAAGGCCGGCAGCTTAATCCCTGGCGGGGCCAGGTCAAGCACTCAGGTAGCGCCCGATCAACGCGAGGCCGCTGGCAAGCACCAGCCAGGTGACCAGCCGCACGAATGCCTCTCGCGACATCTTCATGGTCAAGCGACGCCCTACCCACAACCCCAGCGCCATGGCCGGCAACAAACACAGCGCCAGTACCAACAAGGGTAGCTCGGCATAGACCCCGGCCACGATAAACAGGCTCAGGCGCACCACGGTGCTGCAACTGATCAGGGCACTTTGCGTGGCTCGGGCCGCGTCCTTGGGCAAGCGACTGTTCAGGTAGATGGCATATAAAAAGCCGCCACTGCCAAACAACGCGCCGAACATCCCACCCACCGTGCCCATCGGAACCGCCCACCGCGCTGACAACTGTGTCGGCCGGGTCTTGATCAGCAGGCTATAGATCGCATAGCAACTGATGAACACACCCATCAGCAGCAGCAACAGGTCGGACTTGAGGTTGAGCAGGAAAACCACCCCGAGGGTGCAGCCCAGCGCCATGCACGGCAACAACCGCAGCAGCTCCGGCCGGGACACATCTCGGCGCGAGGGCAGCAAGTTGCCGAAGGCCGCGACGAAATCGAGCAAGACCAGTAGCGGGACGATTTTCGACAGCGGCATGAACAACAGCAGGATGGGCGCGGCCACCAGCGCCGTGCCGAACCCAGCAATGCCGAAGACGATGTAGGCCAGGGCAATGGCCGAGCCGATCACCAGCCATTGCGTGGGGGCAAATGCCCACTGACCCAACCACGGGAGAAGATTCATCCGGCACTTCCTTGCTGAGGAGAGCGGGGACTTTAGCCAGATCCGGGGGATTACTTCCAGCATTTGTGGTGATTGGCCTATCGCTATCGCGAGCAAGCTCGCTCCCACATTTGATCTTCGGTGCGACATAGATCTCCTGTGTGCGAGCTTGCTCGCGATGCAGGCAACCCGGTCTAATTGTCTGCACACCATCGGCGAATCCCCTTATCATGCCGCCCATGATTAAAGATCCCTTTGCCCGACTGGGCCTGGACCGCGAGGTCCTGACTGTCAGCCAGCTCAACGGCCGTGCGCGGGTGTTGCTTGAAGACGTGTTCAGCAACATCTGGGTCGAGGGCGAAATCTCCAACCTCGCCCGCCCGGCCTCCGGCCATGTGTACTTCACCCTCAAGGACAGTGGCGCCCAGGTGCGTTGCGCGCTGTTCCGGCAGAATGCCGCGCGGGTGCGCCAGGCCTTGAAGGACGGGCTGGCGGTGAAAGTGCGCGGCAAGGTCTCGCTGTTCGAAGGCCGTGGCGATTATCAGCTGATCCTCGACACCGTCGAGCCGGCCGGCGATGGCGCGCTGCGCCTGGCCTTCGATGCCTTGAAGGAAAAACTCAGTGCCGAAGGCCTGTTCAGTGCCGAGCGCAAGGTGCCGTTGCCGGCCCATCCGCAACGCATCGGCATTATCAGTTCGCCCACGGGCGCGGTGATCCGCGACATCATCAGCGTGTTCCGCCGCCGCGCGCCGCAGATCGCCCTGACGCTGATCCCCACCGCCGTGCAAGGTCGCGAAGCCACCGCGCAAATCGTCCGCGCCCTGAAGCTGGCCGACGCCCGTGGTTTCGATGCGCTGATCCTGGCCCGGGGCGGCGGTTCGCTGGAAGATTTGTGGTGCTTCAACGAAGAAGCCGTGGCCCGGGCGGTGGATGCCTGCGTCACGCCGATCGTCAGCGCCGTGGGCCATGAAACCGACGTGTCCATCAGCGATTTCGTCGCCGACGTGCGCGCCCCGACCCCGTCCGCCGCCGCCGAACTGCTGGCCCCGGATGCCGGCGACCTGGTACGTCGGGTCGAAAGCCTGCATCGCCGGCTGGTGATGCGCATGCGTGACCGGCTGATGCGCGATCAACTGCGCCTCGAAGGCCTCACCCGACGCCTGCGCCACCCCGGCGAACGCCTGCGCCAGCAAGCCCAGCGCCTCGACGACCTGGACATGCGCATGCGCCGGGCGTTCGAACGCAGCCTCAATACCCGCCGCGAACGCCTGATCCGCCTGGAAACCCGCCTGGCCGGGCAACATCCGGGCCGGCAACTGGCCTTGCTGCGCCAGCGCCTGGACAGCCTGGCCGAACGCCTGCCCCGGGCCATGCGCGAAGGCCTGAAAACCCGCCGCGTGCAATTGCACAACCAGATGCAGACGCTGCACATCGTCAGCCCCCTGGCGACCCTCGGCCGCGGCTACAGCATTTTGCTCGACGAACGCGGCCAGGCGATCCGCAGTGCCGGGCAAACCCAGACCGGCCAGCGCCTGACCGCCAAGCTCGGCGAAGGCGAATTGCTGGTGCGGGTCGAAGACAATCACCTGACGCCGGTCACCCTTTCTTTACTGGATTGATTCATGCCGCGATATCTCGCCCCCTTGCTCTTGCTGTGCCTGGCCTTCAACGCCCACGCCGACAGTTACATCACCCGCCTGCTGAACAAACCGGTGCCCGGCGGCGTGGCCGTGGTGGACCTGGGCAGCGCCGCCAAGACACCGAAAGCCAGTTACCAGGGCAAGCCGGTGCTGGTGGTCAAGGAACAGGACAACTGGCTGGCGATTGTCGGCATCCCGCTGACGGTGCAGCCCGGTACCCAGCAGATCAGCAGTGGCGGCGGCACCCAGCCGTTCGTGGTCGGCTACAAGAAGTACCCCGAGCAACACATCACCCTGGCGAACAAACGCCAGGTCAACCCGAACCCGGCGGACCTCAAGCGCATCGACGCCGAACTGGCGGTGCAATTGAAGGCCTACCGCAGCTTCAGCCCGAACATCCCCAGCAACCTGTTGCTGGACAAACCGGTCAACGGCCCGCTGTCGAGCAAGTTCGGCGTGCGCCGCTTCTTCAACGGCGAAGAACGCAACCCCCACGCCGGCCTGGACTTCGCCGTGCCCGCCGGCACGCCGATCAAGACTCCGGCCGCCGGCAAGGTGATCCTCACCGGTAATTACTTCTTCAATGGCAACACCGTGTTCGTCGACCATGGCCAGGGCTTCATCAGCATGTTCTGCCACATGTCGAAAATCGACGTGAAGGTCGGCCAGCAACTCGCCCGGGGCACCGTGGTGGGCAAGGTCGGCGCCACCGGCCGGGCGACCGGGCCGCATATGCACTGGAACATCAGCCTGAACGATGCGCGGGTGGATCCGGCGATTTTCATCGGGGCTTTCCAGCCTTGAATGGATAGAGACGCTACTGGCCTCATCGCGAGCAAGCTCGCTCCCACATTTGGATAGCGGCGCTGCCCCCTGTGGGAGCGAGCTTGCTCGCGATGACGGCAGCCGCATCACCACCCTCCCGCGAATTGCCAAGCTCAAAACATCGACGCAATTTCTGCCATTCATACCTGACACATGCGCGATTAAATCTCGCAAACCAACCAAAAAGCAGAACTTCTCTCAATTTTTTCCGACTGCTTGCGATCCTCTCCCCACGCGGTTAGGGTTGAAGGCATGAAAACCTCTCACACCCTCATTCAGCTTCGCCAGCACCGCAGCCTGTGCCTCGTCAGCGCACGACTGCCGGGCTGAATCGCGGCACCTCGTCCCGGCTGTGAAGCCACCCCCATCGAACCACCGGCAGGCCGCCTTTTTCCGGCCACGACAATAAGGATTTCCCCATGAGCATGCTCAAAGACCCGTCTTCCAAATACCGTGCTTTCCCGACCATCAACCTGCCGGACCGCACCTGGCCGTCGAAGACCATCACCGCCGCGCCGATCTGGTGCAGCTCCGACCTGCGCGACGGCAACCAGTCGCTGATCGAGCCGATGGACGCGGTCAAGAAGCTGCGCTTCTGGAAAACCCTCGTCGCGGTGGGCGTGAAGGAAATCGAAGCATCGTTCCCAGCCGCTTCGCAAACCGACTTCGACTTCGTGCGTACCCTCATCGAAGAAGGCCACATCCCGGACGACACCACCATCCAGGTGCTGACCCAGGCCCGTGAAGACCTGATCGCGCGCACATTCGAATCCCTGCGCGGCGCAAAAAAGGCCATCGTCCACCTGTACAACGCCACCTGCCCGTCGTTCCGCCGCATCGTGTTCAACCAGGACAAGGAAGGCGTGAAGGAAATCGCGGTGAACGCGGCCAAGTTGTTCGTCAAATACGCCGCGCAGCAGCCGGAAACCCAGTGGCAGTTCGAGTATTCGCCAGAGACTTTCAGCGCCACTGAGCTGGAATTCGCCAAGGAAGTCTGCGACGCAGTGATCGAAGTCTGGAACCCGACGCCAGAGCGCAAGGTGATCCTCAACCTGCCGGCCACCGTGGAAGTCGCCACGCCGAACATCTACGCCGACCAGATCGAGTGGTTCCACCGCAACATCACCCGTCGTGACAGCGTGCTGATCAGCCTGCACACCCACAACGACCGTGGCACCGGCGTGGCCGCTACAGAGCTGGGCCTGATGGCCGGCGCCGACCGTGTCGAAGGCTGCCTGTTCGGCAACGGCGAACGCACCGGTAACGTCGACCTGGTAACCGTGGCGCTGAACCTCTACACCCAGGGCATCAACCCCGGGCTGGACTTCTCCGACATCGACGGCGTGCGCAAAGTGGTCGAGGAATGCAACCAGATCCCGGTGCACCCGCGTCATCCGTACGTTGGCGACCTGGTCCACACCGCGTTCTCCGGCTCGCACCAGGACGCCATCCGCAAGGGCTTCGCCCAGCAGAAATCGGACGGTCTGTGGGAAGTGCCATACCTGCCGATCGACCCGGCCGACATTGGCCGCAGCTACGAGGCGGTGATTCGCGTCAACAGCCAGTCGGGCAAGGGCGGCATCGCCTACCTGCTGGAGCAGGAATACGGCATCAGCCTGCCGCGTCGCATGCAGATCGAATTCAGCCAGGTGGTACAGCGCGAAACCGATCGCCTGGGCCTGGAAATGACTGCCCAGCAGATCCACGCCTTGCTGCAGCGTGAATACCTGCAAGCCAACACTCCGTACGCGCTGGTCAGCCATCGCCTGCAGGAAGAAAACGGCAACAGCGCCGTGGAAGTGGAAGTGGCGAGCAAGGGCCAGGGCGAGACCAACCTGCACTGGCGCGGCAAGGGCAACGGCGCGCTGGAAGCGCTGGTGGCCGGCCTGCCAATTCCGGTGGAGATCATGGACTACAACGAACACGCCATTGGCGCTGGCACCAATGCCAAGGCGGCGGCGTACATCGAACTGCGGGTCAACGGCGAGCGTGCGGTGCACGGCGTTGGCATCGATGAAAACATCACCACCGCCAGCTTCAAGGCGCTGTTCAGTGCACTGAACCGCTCCCTGAGCCAGCCGGAAGCCAAAGCGGCCTGATCGTTCGGCTGAAATGCAAAAAGGCCCTGGGGTGTGAACCCTGGGGCCTTTTTGTTTGGCTGATGGTTTTGCGTGGTCTGGTAGGGCCTCATCGCGAGCAAGCTCGCTCCCACATTTGGATAGCGGCGCTGCCCCCTATGGGAGCGAGCTTGCTCGCGATAGCGGCCTGTCAGGCAACCCAAATATCAGGCATGGGTATCGATCGAGATGGTCATCGCCTGCAACAGCGACGCCCGCAGGGTTTGCAGCATTGCCTGGGTGCCCATGATCTGGGTCTGGAGGGCCATGGCCTGCTGGGCTTTCTGCTCTTCGCTGGCCTGGCTCTTCTGCACGCGGGCCAGTTGCGCTTGCTGCTGGGCCAGTAGTTTCTCGGCCTGTTCGATCTGCTTCTTCAGCTGTTCGATGATGTCGCCACCCGCCTCGGCACCCGCACCGGCGACGTTTGCGCCGCTAGTGTCGACTTCCAGTTTCTTGTCCTTGTCTTCGCTGCTGTCAGTCGATGCCACTGGACTGACCGCTTTCTCTTCTTCCGCGCCGCGGATGGAGACTTTAGGGGCTGACAATGGATAAGGGTTGACGGTGGTTGCGCTGATACTGGTCATAGGGACTTCTCCTTGGCTGACCGGTTATCGGCACGCAACACCGTTCCTGAAGGGTTGAAACGTTTCAGTTAGATGAATTCGAACGAATCGGCATCCAGGTTCGCCGGAAACCGCGTGCGATACGCCGCCAGGTCCGCTGCGTTCAAGCACACCTTGAACACACCATCCGCTTCGCCGGCGCTGAGCAAGCTCTCGCCCTGGAAATCCAATACCTGGCTGTCACCGGTATAGGCGAAGCCCTTGCCGTCGGTGCCAACACGGTTTACCGCCGCCACGTAGCACAGGTTCTCGATCGCCCGGGCCGGCAACAGCCGGTTCCAGTGCAGACGCCGCGCCCCGGGCCAGTTGGCGGTGTACAGCAGCAGGTCGGTGTCCTCGGCGTCGCGGCTCCAGACCGGGAAGCGCAGGTCGTAGCAAATCAGCGGACGAATCCGCCAGCCCTTGAGCTCGAACAGCACCTGTCGCTCACCCGGGGTGTAGTGGTTGTGCTCCCCCGCCATGCGAAACAGATGGCGCTTGTCGTAATGCAGCACTTCTCCATCCGGCCGCGCCCAGAGCAGGCGATTGCGATGGCTGCCGTCCGCGGCCTGGATGATCACACTGCCGGTAATCACCGCGCCCAGCTTCGCCGCCTGGGCCTTGAGCCATTGGCGCGTCGGGCCGTTCTCCGGCTCCGCCAGGGTCTCGGATTCCATGGAAAATCCTGTGGTGAACATCTCTGGCAGGATGATCAGGTCAGCCCCGCGCGCCTGCTCCAGCAGCGCGTCGAAATGTTCCAGGTTGGCCCGACGGTCGTGCCAGGCCAGGGTGGTCTGGACCAGGGCAATGTCGAGGTCCGGCAACGTGCTCAGATCACGCATAGTTTTTCCGCCGCTTCGCGCAGCGTCTCCTCGCGTTTGGCAAAGCACAGGCGCACCAGGCGCTGGCCTTGTGGTGGATGCTGGTAGAACACCGAGATCGGAATCGTCGCCACGCCATGCTCGCGGGTCATCCACACCGCCATGTCGACGTCATTCAGGTCCGGGCGAATCTGCGAATAGTCCACCAACTGGAAATAAGTACCGGTCACGCGCTTGAAGCTGAACCGCGACGGCGCCAGCAGATCGCAGAACAGGTCGCGCTTGGCCTGGTAGAAGTCCGGCAGTTCATCGACGTGTTCCGGATGCTCGGCCATGTAATCAGCCAGGGCGTACTGCAACGGCGTCACGCCGCAGAAGCTGACGTACTGGTGCACCTTGCGCAGTTCCGCCGTCAGGGCCGCTGGCGCCACCACGTAGCCGGTTTTCCAGCCAGTGACGTGGTAGGTCTTGCCGAACGAACTGACCACGAAGGCCCGGCGGTACAGCTCTTCATGGGCCAGGACACTGGCGTGGGCGACGCCGTCGAACACCAGGTGTTCGTAGACCTCGTCACTGACCAGGTAGATGTCACGGTCACGAATCAGCGTCGCCAACTGATCCAGTTCGGCGCGGCTGATCAGGGCGCCGCTGGGGTTGTGCGGCGAGTTGAGAATGATCATGCGCGTACGCGGGCTCAGGGCTTCGCCGAGCTTCTCGAAGTCGATGGCGAAGTCGTCCAGACCCAGTGGCACGTGCACGCAATGTCCACCGGCCAATTGCACGGCAGGCTCATAGCTGTCGTAGCTGGGATCGAAGACGATCACTTCGTCGCCGCTGTGGACCACCGCCGCGATGGCACAGAAAATCGCCTGGGTCGCACCAGGGGTCACGGTGACTTCCTGATCGGCATCGACACTGGCGCCATAGCTGCGGGCGATTTTGGCTGCGATCTGCTGGCGCAGCGCCGGCAGGCCGGTCATGGGCGAATACTGGTTATGGCCTTGGGCAATGTGTCGGCCGACCGCATCGCGCAAGGCCTGCGGGCCATCGAAATCGGGAAATCCCTGGGACAGGTTCAGCGCGCCCGTCTGCGCGGCGAGCTGGGACATCTGGGTGAAAATAGTGATGCCGACATTCGGCAACTTGCTGGTGATCATGGAGTGTCCCTGCTCTGCACCCGGCTCTGGTGCGGCGCGGGAGAGCTCGAGGATAGCCCAATCGCCGGGCATGAAAAAGGGTGCCACCAAGGGCACCCTTTTCTTGTCACCGAATCGCAGGAAAACTCTGTGGCGAGGGAGCTTGCTCCCGCTGGGCTGCGAAGCAGCCCCTGGGTTTCATCTGATGCACTGCGGTGGCAGGTACATCTTTGGGGCTGCTGCGCAGCCCAGCGGGAGCAAGCTCCCTCGCCACAAAAGCGGTCCTGAGAGAAGACTGGATCAGCGCTTGTCGCGGCGCTTCTTGTCGGCCTTCTTGTGGTGCGACATCAAGCGGCGCTTCTTGTTGACCTGGCGGTCGGTGAGCGTGTTCTTGTTGCCTTCGTACGGGTTCTCGCCGCCCTTGAACTCGATGCGGATCGGCGTGCCGACCAGCTTCAGGACGCGACGGTAGGTGTTCTCCAGGTAACGAACGTACGACTTGGGCACCTTCTCGATCTGGTTACCGTGGATCACGATAATCGGCGGGTTGGCACCGCCCAAGTGGGCGTAGCGCAGCTTGATCCGACGGTTGTTGACCATCGGTGGCGCGTGCTCGCCGACCGCATCTTCGAGGATCTGGGTGAGGCGGTTGGTCGGCCAGCGGGTCACCGCCGACTTGAACGAGTTCTGCACCGAAGCGTAGAGGTTGCCCACGCCCGTGCCGTGCAGAGCCGAGATGAAGTGGATGTCGGCGAAGTCGACGAAGAACAGGCGACGCTGCAATTCGATCTTCACAAAGTCCCGTTCGCTCGGCGTCATGCCGTCCCACTTGTTGATCGCGATGACCAGCGCACGACCAGCTTCCAGGGCGAAGCCCAGCAGGTTCAGGTCGTGATCGACCACGCCTTCGCGGGCGTCCATCACGAAGATCACCACGTTGGCGTCTTTGATCGCCTGCAGGGTCTTGACCACAGAGAACTTTTCAACTTCTTCGTGGATCTTGCCGCGCTTGCGCACACCGGCGGTGTCGATCAGCGTGTACTTCTCTTCGTTACGCTCGAAGGGAATGTAGATGCTGTCGCGGGTGGTGCCGGGCTGGTCGTAGACGATGACCCGGTCTTCGCCGAGCATGCGGTTGACCAGCGTCGACTTGCCCACGTTCGGGCGGCCGATGATCGCGATCTTGATCCCGTCTTTTTCGCTTGGACCCGGAATGCGCTTGGCTTCCTCGCCTTCGGCAACGATCTCTTCCTCGCCGTCTTCCGGTTCTTCTGCGTCGTCCTTGGGGAAATCAGCCAGGGCGATTTCCAGCATCTGGGTGATGCCACGACCGTGGGCACCGGCGATCGGGATCGCCTGGCCCATGCCCAACGGTGCGAATTCGGCGCGGGCCATGTCCGGGTCGATGTTGTCGACCTTGTTGGCGACCACGTAGGAACGCTTGTTACGCTTGCGCAAATGCTCGGCGATCATCTGGTCGGCGGCGGTAAAACCGGCCTTGGCGTCTACCAGGAACAGCACCACATCGGCTTCTTCAATGGCGAGCAACGACTGCTCGGCCATTTTTTCGTCCATGCCGTGTTCATCACCGGAGATGCCGCCGGTGTCGACCAGAATATAGGTACGCCCTTGCCACTTGGCCTCACCGTATTGGCGATCACGGGTCAGACCGGACAAGTCGCCGACAATGGCGTCGCGAGTCCTGGTCAGGCGGTTGAACAAGGTGGACTTGCCGACGTTCGGTCGGCCCACCAGGGCGATTACGGGAACCATGCGGCTCTCCACTTCGTTATTTCAGAAAATACAAAAGCCGCTGCGAGGCAGCGGCTGGTGCTCGGGGCAGTCTGTGCAAGCCCTGCAAACCTTGTGAACAAGGCCGCTTGGGGGATTAGCCCCAAGCATAGTCTTACTTGATGGTCAGGGCTTCCAGTTTGCCGCTGTTGCCATACACATAGATCATGTTGCCCACCACCAGCGGACGGGCACGCAGGCCGTCGCTGTCGATGCGCTCACGGCCGACGAAACGACCGTCCACCTGGCTGAGCAGGTGCAGGTAACCTTCCAGGTCACCCACTGCGACGTAGCTGGAGAACACTTCCGGGGCCGACAGTTGACGGCGGGCCAGGGAGTCGTTGCTCCACAAGGCGGTGGTGGAACGCTCGTCAACGCCTTCGACGGTGCCCGAGGACAGGCTCACGTAGACGCTGCCAAAGCCTTGGGCGACACCGGCGTAGCTGGACGCATCGCGCTGCCACAGCGGACGACCGCTTTCCAGGTCCAATGCTGCAACGCGGCCTTGGTAGCTGGCGACGTACAGTGTGCCGCCAGACAGCAGCAAGCCGCCGTCGATGTCGACCACACGCTCCAGCTCGGAACGACCTTGCGGGATCGCGACGCGCTGTTCCCAGACCGGCACGCCGTTGGAAATATCCAGGGCCACCACTTTACCGGTCGACAAGCCAGCCACCGCCAGGCGGTTGGTGACGATCGGCGCGCTGGTACCGCGCAGGGTCAGTACCGCCGGGGTGCTGTCGTACAACCAGCGTTGGTTGCCAGTAGCGGCATCCAGGCCGATCAGACGGTCGTCCTGGGTCTGGACCACCACCACGTCACCGTTGGTGGCCGGCGGTGCGAGCACTTCACTGGTCACGCGGGCGCGCCATTTCTCTTCACCATTGCTCGCGTCCAGGGCGACAATCTCACCCTTGAGCGTGCCGATCATGACCAGGCCGTAACCCACGCCAACGGCGCCGGAAACAGGCAGCTCAAGATCTTTCTTCCATTTGACGTCACCGTTGGTACGGTCCATCGCCATCACGACGCCCGTGACATCACCTGCATAGATGGTGTCGCCGTCAATGGCCGGCACCAGCATGTTGTAGGTTTCGCCCTGGCCATCGCCGATGGAACGGCTCCATTGCTTCTGCAGCACGACTTCTTCTTTGAAGTCGGTCAGTTCGGCCGGAGGCAGTTCTTTCTTGCTGTTGCTGCTGCAACCCGCGGCCAGAATGGCCAGAGCCAGCAATGCTGCATGTTTCCAACGGATCACGTCACGCATCCCCTTTGGCCAGGTCGTCCAGCTTGATTTGCAGGCCACCGACTGCGGCTTCATCCGACAGCGCAGCCTTGGCTTTTTGGTAGGCCGCATGGGCCTCATCGGCACGGCCCAGTTGTACCAGCAGGTCGCCCTTGAGTTCTTCGCGGGTCGCCAGGAACGCCTTGTCGGCATCACCGTCGAGCAGCTTCAAGGCGTCTTCGGTCTTGTTCTGTGCCGCCAGCACCTGCGCCAGGCGCTGACGCGCCACTTCACCCAGGGTCGGGTTGGCAGGTTTGTCGACGATACCTTTGAGCTCGGTGGCCGCGTCGTCCAGCTTGCCGCTGTCCACCGCCACCTTGGCCACGAACAGGCGACCGTATTGGGCGTAGGCGGTGCCAGCAAATTCCTTGTCCAGCTTGCCGGCCAGGTCCGCCACGCGGGCCGCGTCAGGCTTGCCGTCCGGCGTCAGGGTGGTTTCCAGCAATTGCTGGTAGAGCACCGAGGCGCCTTGCGACTGGTTGCTCTGGTATTTTTGGTAGGCCTGCCAGCCGAACACGATGACCAGCGCCAACAGGCCGCCAGTGACCAGCGGCTTGCCGTTGCGCGTCCACCAGTCCTTCAAATCCGCCAGCTGTTCATCTTCGGTACTCGACACCCCAATACTCCTTAATCGCTAAATCGGCTGTTTGACAGCTTCAACCCTGCACGACGCAGGTGGCCAGGTGTGCAGCAAGCGCATCCCAGGCAATGCTTTGTTGTTCGCCCTGGCCACGCAGGGGTTTGAAACCTACCACTTGTTGGGCCAGTTCGTCGTCACCGAGGATCAGTGCGTACAGCGCACCGCTCTTGTCGGCCTTCTTGAATTGGCTCTTGAAGCTGCCAGCACCGGCGTTGATCTGCAGGCGCAGGTTGGGCAACTGGTCGCGGATCCGCTCGCTCAACGTCAGGGCCGCCAGTTCGGCAGCCTCACCGAAGGCGCACAGGTAGACGTCGACCTGACGGGACAGTTCTTCGGGAACCTTGTCCAAGGCTTCAAGCATCAGCACCAGGCGCTCGATGCCCATGGCAAAGCCCACGCCGGACGTTGGCTTGCCGCCCATCTGCTCTACCAGCCCGTCGTAGCGGCCACCGGCACACACGGTGCCCTGGGCGCCGAGCTTGTCGGTGACCCACTCGAAGACGGTCTTGCTGTAGTAGTCCAGGCCACGGACCAACTTGGGGTTGATCACGTACGGAATGCCGGCGGCGTCCAGGCGAGCCTTGAGGCCCTCGAAGTGCACACGGGACTCTTCGTCCAGGTAGTCGGCCATTTTTGGCGCATCCACCAGTACGGCCTGGGTGTCCGGGTTCTTGGTGTCCAGTACCCGCAGAGGGTTGGTCTTCAACCGACGCTGGCTGTCTTCGTCCAGCTTGTCCAGATGGGCGCCAAGAAACTCCACCAATGCCACACGGTAGCGGCCACGGGACTCGCTGGTGCCCAGGCTGTTGAGCTCAAGCTTGACCGCATCACGGATGCCCAGCTCGCCCCACAGGCGCCAGGTCAGCACGATCAGTTCAGCATCGATGTCCGGGCCATCGAGGTTGAACACCTCGCAACCGATCTGGTGGAACTGGCGATAACGGCCTTTCTGCGGACGCTCGTGACGGAACATCGGGCCGATGTACCAGAGCTTCTGCACCTGGCCGCCGCCGGTGATGCCGTGTTCGAGCACCGCACGCACGCAGGCCGCCGTGCCTTCGGGGCGCAGGGTCAGGGAGTCGCCGTTGCGGTCGTCGAAGGTGTACATCTCTTTTTCGACGATGTCGGTCACTTCACCGATGGAGCGCTTGAACAGCTCGGTGAACTCGACGATCGGCATGCGGATCTGCCGATAGCCGTAGTTATCCAGCAGGCGCGCCACAGTGCCCTCGAAATAGCGCCACAGGGGCGTCTGCTCGGGCAGGATGTCGTTCATGCCACGAATGGCTTGCAGGGACTTGCTCACGTGTATTCCTTAATCTTTCGACTTAACCGCGCGCGATGACCGCTGCGTCGGCTTCGACCTTTTCGGCCGCTTTCTGGCGAATCAGCCGTTCCAGCTCATCCACCAGATTGTCATTCGTCAGTTTCTGCGACGGCTTGCCGTCGATGTAAATCAGGTTCGGTGTACCGCCAGTCAGGCCGATGTGGGCCTCCTTGGCTTCGCCCGGCCCGTTGACCACGCAACCGATCACCGCGACATCCAGCGGCACCAGCAGGTCTTCGAGGCGCCCTTCCAGTTCGTTCATGGTCTTGACCACATCGAAGTTCTGCCGCGAGCAGCTCGGGCAGGCGATGAAGTTGATGCCACGGGAACGCAGGTGCAGGGACTTGAGAATGTCGTAGCCGACTTTCACTTCCTCGACCGGGTCAGCCGCCAACGAGATGCGGATGGTATCGCCAATCCCTTCGGCGAGCAGCATACCGAGGCCGACGGCGGATTTCACCGTGCCCGAACGCAACCCACCGGCTTCAGTGATGCCCAGGTGCAGCGGCTGGACGATTTCCTTGGCCAGCAGGCGGTAGGCTGCGACGGCCATGAACACGTCGGACGCCTTCACGCTGACCTTGAAGTCCTGGAAATTCAGGCGCTCGAGGTGCTCGACGTGGCGCAGGGCCGACTCCACCAGCGCCGCCGGGGTCGGTTCGCCGTATTTCTTTTGCAGGTCTTTTTCCAGGGAACCGGCGTTCACGCCGATGCGGATCGGGATGCCCCGGTCGCGGGCAGCATCCACCACGGCACGGACACGGTCTTCGCGACCGATGTTGCCCGGGTTGATGCGCAGGCAATCGACGCCCAACTCGGCCACGCGCAGGGCGATGCGGTAGTCGAAGTGGATGTCGGCCACCAAGGGGACCTTGACCAGTTGCTTGATCTTGCCGAACGCCTCGGCGGCGTCCATGTCCGGCACCGATACGCGCACGATGTCGACACCGGCGGCTTCCAGGCGGTTGATCTGGGCGACCGTGGCGGCCACGTCATTGGTGTCGCTGTTGGTCATGCTCTGCACAGCGATAGGCGCATCGCCGCCCACGGGCACGTTGCCGACCCAGATTTTTCGGGATTCGCGACGCTTGATTGGAGATTCGCCGTGCATGACTTATTGACCCAACTTCAGGCGAGCGGTCTCGCCACTGGTGAACGGAGCGATGTCGACCGGCTGGCCGTTGTAGCTGACCTGCGCGCCACGGGCATAACCCAGGCGCACGGCAAATGGCGGCTTGCCGTTGATGGCGGTGCTGTCGCCCTTGCGCTTGAGGCCACTGAACAGCACCTTGCCGTTGCCGTCGGTGACTTGCGTCCAGCAGTCGGCGACAAACTGAATCTGTACCTGGCCTTCACCTGCCGCTGGAGCCGCGGTCGGGGCCGCCGGAGCTGCCGGAACAACTGGCGCGGCGTGGGTCGCAGGCGCAGCCGCGGTCGGTGCCGGCGTGCTCGGTACGGCAGGTGCCGTGGCAATCGGTGCAGCCGGCGCAGTTGGTGCAGCTGGCGCAGGGGCTGGAGCAGCCGGCTCGGCACCCGCTTCGGCATCGGCGTCCTGGCCCTGTGGCAACGCCAGGGCGGTTTCGCCCTCGGCCTGGCCTTCGACGACAGCCTGGTCTTCCGGCTCGTCCAGCGGATGGATCTGGGTGGTGCCGTCGGCGCCTTCGACTTCTACGTGCTCAGGGTTCATGGCGACCGGCTCCTTGCTGCGCAAGGACGCCTGGTCCTGCCACCAGACAAAACCGCCACCAATCACCGCGATCAGCAGCAACAGGCTGACGATTCGCAAAATGGTGTGGGAAACGCGAACCGGCTCCTCGATGCGACCCAGGCTGTGCACGCTGCTGCCCTGGGCATCGGAACCGGTGTATTGATCGAATTGCTGGACCAGCACGGTCTGGTCCATGCCGAGCAACTTGGCATAGGCGCGGATATAGCCCCGGGCAAAGGTATGTCCAGGCAGCTTGTCGAACGCGCCCGCTTCCAGATTGCCCAGGGAAGCCACGGTGAGATTGAGCTTGAGGGCCACTTCGGCCAGCGACCAACCATTGCTTTCGCGGGCTTGACGCAGGGTCTCACCAGGATTTACGCGAGTCGCTGCTACAACTTCGGGATGCGCCGCTTTCATCATTGCTCCGACAGGTATTGCTGATATTCCGGCGTACCGGGATAGAGTCTTTTGAGTTGCAGGCCGTAGCTTGCAGCCTTGTCGCGATCTTCAAACACATGTGCCAGCCGAACGCCGAGCAATAGACTACGTGCATTTTGCTCACTCAGCAGGCTAAAACGCTCGTAGTAGTCACGCGCGGGCACATAATGCCTGTCTTCGTAGGACAACTCAGCCATTTCCAGCAGCGCCCGCGGTTGCTGGCGGTTGAGCCGCAGCGCCTTTTCCAGCTGCTGGCGGGCCAGATCACGCTGGCCCAGCTGTGCGGCCGTCATGCCGAGGTTTTCGAAAACCCGCGAACGCTCAGGGTAAAGGGTGTCGGCGGCGGCCTGCTCAAAGCGCTCGTAGGCGTCCTTGTAGCGTTTCTGCTCGAAAAGAAAGCTGCCGTAGTTGTTCAGGATCCGTGCGTCTTGCGGGCGGGCAGACAGCGCCTTGCGAAAATGCTGGTCGGCCAGCTCCGGCTCCATCTCGGCCTGGAACACCAGGGCCAGGGCCGCGTTGGCATCCGGGTCGGAATCGTCCAGTTCCAGGGCTTTCTTGAGCGGCACCTTGGCCCGTTCGGTCATGCCCTGCTGCAGGTAGCCAATGCCCAGCTGCACGTAGGCCACACGTGCCTCGTCGCGCCCTTTGCTGGTCCTCATCGGGTTGTAGTCACCCGACAGGACACAACCGGAACAAAGGCCGGCCAACAGCAAGACGAGCGCGAAGCGCAGGGACATAGAGTTCCTCTCTTAGTGACTGTTCGCAGCGTTTTGCACCGCATCGTCCGCAGCGTTCAACTCACGCACGGCAATGTAGCGTTCGCTGCGACGGGTACGATCCAGTACCTGTCCTACCAATTGGCCACAGGCAGCGTCGATGTCTTCGCCGCGGGTGGTGCGCACGGTGACGTTGAAGCCAGCGTGGTGAAGCTGATCCTGGAAGCGACGAATCGCGTTGTTGCTCGGACGCTCGTAACCGGAATGCGGGAACGGGTTGAACGGGATCAAGTTGATCTTGCACGGGATGTTCTTGAGCAGCTCGATCATCTCGACCGCGTGTTCGACCTTGTCGTTCACATCCTTGAGCAGCGTGTACTCGATGGTCAGCACGCGCTTTTCGCCCAGGGACGACATGTAGCGCTGGCACGACTCGAGCAGCATCTTAAGCGGATACTTCTTGTTGATCGGCACCAATTGGTTACGCAATGCGTCATTGGGTGCGTGCAGCGACAACGCCAGGGAGACGTCGATGTGCTTGGCCAGCTCATCGATCATCGGCACCACGCCGGAGGTGGACAGGGTCACGCGGCGCTTGGAGATGCCGTAGCCCAGGTCGTCCATCATCAGGTGCATGGCGGAAACGACGTTGTCGAAGTTCAGCAGCGGCTCACCCATGCCCATCATCACCACGTTGGTGATGGCACGGTCGACGGTCGCCGGGACGCTGCCAAAGGATTTGTTGGCAATCCACACCTGGCCGATCACTTCGGCGGCGGTGAGGTTGCTATTGAAGCCTTGCTTGCCGGTGGAGCAGAAACTGCAATCCAGGGCACAGCCTGCCTGGGACGAAACGCACAAGGTGCCGCGTTTGCCCTGGGGAATGTAGACGGTCTCGACGCAGCTGCCGGACGCCACGCGCACCACCCACTTACGGGTGCCGTCGCTGGAAATGTCCTGGCTGACCACTTCGGGGCCGCGAATTTCGGCAACAGCCTTGAGCTTTTCGCGCAGGGCCTTGCCGACATTCGTCATGGCGTCGAAGTCGTCGACGCCAAAGTGGTGAATCCATTTCATCACCTGACCGGCACGGAAACGCTTCTCCCCGATCGAGTCGAAGAATTTCTCCATTTCCGGCTGGGTCAGCCCCAGCAGATTGGTTTTAACAGTCGATGTAGTCATGGATTCACCTTCACTCTTAAGCCAATGCTTAGCGAGTGGTTACTTCAGTAGCAGCGAAAAAGTAAGCGATTTCGCGAGCAGCAGCGGCTTCGGAGTCCGAACCGTGAACGGCGTTGGCGTCGATGGACTCAGCGAAGTCAGCACGGATGGTGCCAGCAGCAGCTTCTTTAGGGTTGGTAGCGCCCATCAGCTCACGGTTGCGAGCGATAGCGTTTTCGCCTTCCAGTACCTGAACGACAACCGGACCGGAAGTCATGAAAGCAACCAGCTCACCGAAGAAACCGCGCTCGCTGTGCTCAGCGTAGAAGCCTTCGGCTTCGGCTTTGGACAGTTGCTTCATTTTCGAAGCTACAACGCGCAGGCCAGCGTCTTCGAAGCGGGTAACGATCTTGCCGATCACGTTTTTAGCAACGGCGTCAGGCTTGATGATGGAGAAAGTACGTTGAACAGCCATGGTGTAACTCCAGAAACGGTAATTTGCGAAAAATTAAACCCGCGAATTATACGCGGGTTCAGGGGTATTGCCTAACCTGCCAGGTCGATCAGTCGATTTCTTCGATCCAGAGCGCCTGGACCGCTTCCAAGACCTTCTCGCCACAACGGCCAGAGGTACTGTCGAAACCGGGAAGCTCCATGATCCAGTGCTGCAGATCGACGAAATTGACCTTCAGCGGATCCACGTCCGGCTTGGCTTCGGCCAGTTCTTCTGCGATGCGTTGTACATCATTCCAACCATAGCTCATGACAGTGTCACCATCAGTGCGGCGCTTCGGCCGCATGGTTAAGCGAATATTTCGGGATTTCGACGGTCAGGTCTTCGGTGCCGACGATGGCTTGGCAGCTCAGGCGCGATTGCGCTTCCAGGCCCCAGGCCCGATCGAGGAAATCTTCTTCCAACTCGTCAGCCTCTTCCAGCGAATCGAAGCCCTCACGAATGATGCAATGACACGTCGTGCAAGCGCAGACGCCACCACAGGCACTCTCTATCTCGATATGGTGCTCATGGGCCAGCTCGAGAATGGAGATTCCCGGCTCAGCCTCCACGACCATGCCCTCCGGACAGAACTTCTCGTGGGGCAGAAAAATCACCTGCGGCATCAGTTATTCCTCGATTTCATTCAGGTTGCGCCCCGCCAGGGCGGCTTTCACCGTCGAGTCCAGGCGGCGGGCAGCAAAGGCGTCGGTGACGTGCGACAGACGCTTGGTCTGCTGCTCGATGGCATAACCATCGGTGCCTTTGATCAATTCGGACAGTTCCTGCATCTGCAGCTCGATGACCATGCGCTCTTCAGCGTCGAGCAAACGCTCGCCGTCGGCTTCGAGGGCGGCTTGCACGGCTTCGACCAGGCGCTGGGCGTCGACCTGTTGCTCGCGCAGCACACGCGCTACCTTGTCGTCGCTGGCATGCTGGAAGGAATCCTTGAGCATCTTGGCGATTTCGCCGTCGGTCAGGCCGTAGGACGGCTTGACCTGGATGCTCGCCTCCACGCCTGAACCCAGTTCGCGGGCGGAGACGTTGAGCAAGCCATCGGCGTCGACCTGGAAGGTCACGCGAATCTTCGCCGCGCCCGCCACCATCGGCGGGATGCCGCGCAATTCGAAGCGAGCCAGGGAGCGGCAGTCGCTGATCAGCTCACGCTCGCCTTGCAGCACGTGGACCATCATGGCCGACTGGCCGTCTTTATAGGTGGTGAAGTCCTGGGCGCGAGCAACCGGGATGGTGGTGTTACGCGGAATCACCTTCTCCATCAGGCCGCCCATGGTTTCCAGCCCCAGGGACAACGGAATCACGTCGAGCAGCAGCAGTTCGCCGCCATCGCGCTTGTTGCCAGCCAGGGTATCGGCCTGGATCGCGGCGCCGATGGCAACCACCTGGTCCGGGTCGATTTCAGTCAGCGGCTGGCGGCCAAAGGCCTCGGCAACGGCTTCGCGAACACGAGGTACGCGGGTCGAACCACCGACCATGACCACGGCCTTGACGCCTTCGAGCTCCACGCCGGAATCGCGCACGGCACGGCGGCAGGCCTTGAGGCTGCGAGCGACCATGGGTTCGATCAGGGCATCGAAGGCTTCGCGGGTCAGCGCGGCTTTCCAGTCGCCATAAGCGACTTCAACCGTGGCGGCGTCGGTCAAGGCTTCCTTGGCCGCGCAGGCGGTTTGCAGCAGATGACGTTGCGCACCCGGGTCGAGGTCGGCGGACAAACCCGCTTGCTCGATGATCCAGCCGGCGATGGCATGGTCGAAGTCATCGCCGCCCAGGGCGCTGTCGCCACCGGTGGCCAGGACTTCGAAGACACCGCCGGTCAGGCGCAGGATCGAAATATCGAAAGTACCGCCACCCAAGTCGTAGATGGCGACCAGGCCTTCGGCATGCTGGTCCAGGCCATACGCGACCGCAGCAGCCGTCGGCTCGTTGAGCAGGCGCAGCACGTTCAGGCCCGCGAGCTTGGCCGCGTCCTTGGTGGCTTGGCGCTGGGCGTCATCGAAATAGGCCGGCACGGTGATGACCGCACCCACCAATTCACCGCCCAATGCCGCTTCGGCGCGCTGGCGCAGGACCTTGAGGATGTCGGCGGAAACCTCTACCGGGCTTTTCGGGCCCTGTACGGTTTCGATGAACGGCATGTGGGATTCGCCACCGACGAAGCGGTACGGCAGTTGGTCGCCCAGTTGCTTGACGTCGGACAGACCACGACCCATCAAGCGCTTGACCGAGACGATGGTGTTCAACGGATCGGTGGCGGCGGCCAGCTTGGCCGACTCACCCACTTCAACGCGATCAGCGTGATAGCGCACGGCGGACGGCAGGATCACCCGCCCCTGCTCGTCGGCCAGCGGTTCGGAAAGACCGCTGCGCAAGGCAGCGACCAGGGAATTGGTGGTACCCAAGTCGATCCCGACAGCCAGGCGACGCTGGTGCGGTTGTGGACTTTGGCCGGGTTCGGCGATCTGCAGTAGGGCCATCGTAATCAGGACTTATCTGTAATCAGGCGTGCGACCGGAGCGGCACTGGGTTAATCGTCGAGGCGCTCTTCGAGCTGGCGCACTTCGTAGGTGAGCTTGTCGAGGAACTGCATGCGCCGCATCAGGCGTTCGGCCTGTTCGCGTTGCGCGGCATCGTTCCAGCAGGCTGCGAAGCTTTCGTTCAGTGTTTGCTGGGCGTCTTTCAAGCGACGCTTGAATACCGCGACACCGGCCAGGTCGGCGCTGTCCTGCAGGTCCTCGAGTTCTTCGCGCCACTGCATCTGCTGCAAAAGAAACTCGGGATCATGGACCGTGACCTCCAGCGGTAACTCATGACCGCTGATGGCGAGCAGGTAACGCGCGCGCTTGGCCGGGAGCTTGAGCGTCTGGTAAGCCTCGTTGAGGTTCGCCGACTGCTCGAGCGCCCGCCGTTGCTCCGCCTCGGAAGCATCGGCAAAGCGGTCGGGATGGACGCCACGGGCCAATTCAAGGTAACGCGCGGACAACTGCTCGAGATCCAGCTGGAACGCAGGCTGCATCTGGAACAACGCAAAATGACAAGGAGTACCCACAAGCCGCCTCAGATGTTGAAGCTTTCGCCGCAGCCACATTCACCGCGCACGTTGGGGTTGTTGAACTTGAAGCCTTCGTTCAACCCTTCCTTGACGAAATCCAGTTCGGTGCCGTCCAGGTACGTCAGGCTCTTGGGGTCGATGATCACTTTCTGACCATGACTCTCGAACACCTGATCGTCTTCGCCCACTTCGTCGACGAATTCCAGTACATAGGCGAGGCCAGAACAGCCCGTGGTGCGAACACCCAGGCGGATACCCTCGCCCTTGCCGCGCCCCGCAAGTGAGCGCTGGATATGGTTAGCTGCCGCTTCTGTCATCTGGATAGCCATGAAAACTCCTTACCAATGCGCGGATCAGATCAAGCCTTTCTTCTGCTTGTAATCGCGAACGGCGGCCTTGATGGCGTCTTCGGCGAGTACCGAGCAGTGGATCTTCACTGGCGGCAGGGCCAGTTCTTCGGCCAGCTGGGTGTTCTTGATGGTTTCGGCTTCATCAAGGGTCTTGCCCTTCATCCACTCGGTGGCCAGGGAGCTGGACGCGATGGCGGAACCGCAGCCATAGGTCTTGAACTTGGCATCTTCGATGATGCCTTGCTCGTTGACCTTGATCTGCAGGCGCATCACGTCGCCGCACGCCGGGGCGCCGACCATGCCGGTGCCGACATCAGGATCCTGCGCGTCCATCTTGCCGACGTTGCGCGGGTTCTCGTAGTGGTCGATGACCTTTTCGCTATATGCCATTTGCTTCAATCCTCATCAGTGAGTCGCTCTGGTGGCGACTTCTTCAGTGCGCCGCCCACTCGATTTTCGAAATGTCGACGCCGTCTTTGTACATGTCCCACAGCGGCGACAGAGCGCGCAGCTTGGTAACGGCCTCGCAGACTTTCTGCGCGGCGTAATCGATTTCTTCTTCGGTGGTGAAGCGGCCGAAGGTGAAGCGGATCGAACTGTGGGCCAGTTCGTCGTTGCGGCCCAGGGCGCGCAGCACGTACGAAGGCTCAAGCGATGCCGAGGTGCACGCCGAACCGGACGACACGGCCAGATCCTTGAGTGCCATGATCAGCGACTCGCCTTCAACATAGTTGAAGCTCAGGTTCAGGTTGTGCGGTACGCGGGCGATCATGCTGCCGTTGACGTAGAGCTCTTCCAGGTGCTCGACCTGCTTGAAGAAGCGGTCGCTCAGGGCCTTGATGCGCACGTTCTCGGCAGCCATGTCTTCCTTGGCTACACGGAAGGCTTCACCCATGCCGACGATCTGGTGGGTCGCCAGGGTACCGGAACGCATGCCACGCTCGTGACCGCCGCCGTGCATGGTCGCTTCGATGCGAACACGCGGCTTGCGGCTGACGTACAGGGCGCCGATGCCTTTAGGGCCGTAGGTCTTGTGGGCCGAGAACGACATCAGGTCGACTTTCAGCTTGGACAGGTCGATGTCGACCTTGCCGGTGGACTGCGCGCCGTCGACGTGGAACAGGACGCCCTTGGAGCGGGTCAGCTCGCCGATGGCGGCGATGTCGTTGACGGTGCCGATTTCGTTGTTCACGTGCATGATCGAAACCAGGATGGTGTCGTCGCGCAGAGCGGCTTCGACCATGGCTGGAGTGATGATGCCGTCTTCACCTGGCTCGATGTAGGTGACTTCGAAGCCTTCACGCTCCAGTTGGCGCATGGTGTCCAGGACAGCCTTGTGCTCGATCTTGGAGGTGATCAGGTGCTTGCCCTTGGTGTGATAGAAATGCGCGACGCCCTTGATTGCCAGGTTGTCGGATTCAGTAGCACCGGAGGTCCAGACGATTTCACGCGGGTCGGCGTTGACCAGGTCAGCGACCTGGCGACGGGCGTTTTCGACCGACTCTTCGGCCTTCCAGCCAAACACGTGGGAACGGGACGCCGGGTTACCGAAGTTTCCGTCGACCAGCAGGCATTCACTCATTTTTTGCGCAACACGCGGATCAACCGGGGTGGTCGCAGAGTAATCAAGGTAAATCGGCAATTTCATGGACTTTCTCCTAAATCAGGCTGGCTGGCGTTCCGCGTGCTCTACGGCAGTCATTCGACGGCGGACGCTTCAATCTTGTCCAGGTGCGGCGCCTTGCTATTGCAACGGCGCTGGTCCTGACGCTGGGCTACTTCTTGCACCTCACGGCGAGTTACAAGGTCAGCCAAGCTGATACCGCTTAGAAATTCGTGAATCTGCAGGCTGAGGTCGCACCACAAGTGGTGGGTCAGGCAAGTATCGCCGCCATGGCAGTCGCCAAGGCCCTGGCATTTGGTCGCATCGACCGATTCGTTCACCGCATCGATCACCTGGGCGACCTGGATGCCCTGCATGTCGCGCGACAGCTGGTAGCCGCCGCCTGGGCCGCGAACGCTGGAAACCAGGTTGCTGCGGCGCAGCTTGGCGAACAGCTGTTCAAGGTAGGACAGGGAAATGCCCTGGCGCTCGGAGATATCGGCCAGGGACACCGGCCCGTGCTGCGCATGCAATGCCAGATCCAGCATTGCGGTCACGGCGTATCGGCCTTTTGTAGTCAGTCGCATGGACAATTACCACGGAGTTCGGAATGGGGGCGAGTATGCAATTCCCGAGTATTTAAGTCAAGTATAAGACCTAGTGCTTTACTCGGGTTTACCCGCGAAAGAGCGCGCGCATCATAACAAAGGCTGGTCGGCGGCGACCAGCTATACCGCGTTATCGTTTATCGCGAGCAAGCTCGCTCCCACAAGGGGGGGTGGTGGATGCACAATTCGTGTACACCCCAGACCCCCTGTGGGAGCGAGCTTGCTCGCGATGAGGCCAGCAGGGTTTCAGCTAGCCTGGGTCTCATCCTTGTCCTTCACACACGCAAAATCTTCCTCGCGCAGTTCAGGCAGGTCCTTGGCACAGTAATTACTGCCCAGGTCCTTCAGGGCGCCGCACATCCCCTCCAGGCGCCCATCGACGGCCTGCAGGTGATCGAGCAACTGGTTGATGGCGCGGGCGACCGGGTCGGGCATGTCTTCGCCGACACCGTAGGCGTCGAAGCCAATCTTCTCGGCCATGGCCTTGCGGCGGGCGTCCTGCTCGTCATCGGACTTGACGATGATCCGCCCCGGAATACCCACCACGGTCGCGCCAGGCGGCACGGCCTTGGTTACCACGGCGTTGGAGCCGACCTTCGCCCCCGCCCCTACCGTGAACGGCCCGAGCACCTTGGCACCGGCCCCCACCACCACGCCGTCTTCCAGGGTCGGGTGGCGCTTGCCTTTGTTCCAACTGGTGCCGCCGAGGGTCACGCCCTGGTACAGGGTCACGTCGTCGCCGATCTCGGCGGTTTCGCCGATGACGATGCCCATGCCGTGGTCGATGAAGAAGCGGCGACCGACCTTGGCGCCAGGGTGAATCTCGATCCCGGTCAGCCAGCGCCCGAAGTTCGAGACCAGCCGCGCCAGCCACTTCCAACCCATGTTCCACAAGGCGCCGGACAGGCGGTGGATCCAGATGGCGTGCATCCCTGGGTAGCAGGTCAGCACTTCAAAGGCATTGCGCGCCGCCGGGTCACGATGGAAAACACTTTGGATATCTTCACGCAAACGTTCGAACATTTTATTTCTTCCGCTTAATCAGCTCGCCACGGGCCGCTTTCTGGGTTTCCGTGAGGATGCCGCGCAATATATTCATCTCCGCCCGGCTGACCGAGCTTCGTCCGTACAACCGACGCAGGCGCGCCATCAAGTGTCGCGGCTTTTCCGGGTCGAGGAATTCGATGTCCACCAGGGTCTGCTCCAGGTGTTCAAAGAACCGTTCCAGCTCGTCCATGGTCGCCAGTGTCTCACTGCGCGGCGACGTGACCTCGGTTTTTTCGACTTTGCTGGGCTTGCCTTCGGCTGCCAGCCAAGCCATGCGCACTTCATAGCTCAACACCTGCACCGCCGCCCCCAGGTTCAAGGAACTGAACTCGGGGTCGGAAGGGATATGCACGTGAAAGTGACATCGCTGCAGCTCGTCATTGGTCAGGCCGGAGTCTTCACGGCCGAACACCAGGGCGATCTCAAAGCCTTGCGCGGCTTCCTCGACCACTTTGCTGCCGCATTCGCGGGGGTCGAGCAGCGGCCAGGGGATACGCCGGTCGCGGGCGCTGGTGCCGAGCACCAGGTTGCACCCCACCAGGGCGTCTTCCAGGGTGGCGACGACCTGCGCGTTGGCGAGGATGTCCCCGGCGCCGGAGGCCCGGGCGTCGGCTTCGTGATGGGGAAACAAGCGCGGTTCGACCAGCACCAGGCGCGACAGGCCCATGTTCTTCATGGCCCGCGCAGCTCCGCCGATGTTACCCGGATGGCTGGTATTGACCAGGACGACACGAATGTTCTGCAACAAGGGAGGCGCTCTCGAACACGATAAAGGGAGCAAATCTTACATAAGCACCTACCGTTAAGCTATGAAAGCGAACACCAACCTTCTCCTGAGAAAACTTTCTGATAGAATGCGCGGCTTTCTTTAACAACCTTAGGTGACACATCCATGCAGCCCATGCTGAATATCGCGCTGCGCGCCGCCCGCAGCGCCAGTGAACTGATCTTCCGCTCCATCGAGCGCCTGGATACCATCAAGGTCGATGAAAAAGACGCCAAGGACTACGTGTCCGAGGTTGATCGCGCCGCCGAGCAAAAGATCGTCGACGCCCTGCGCAAGGCTTACCCAAACCACTCCATCCTCGGTGAAGAGACCGGCATGCACGCCGGTACTGGCATCGAAGGCGAAGAGTACCTGTGGATCATCGATCCGCTGGACGGCACCACCAACTTCCTGCGCGGCATTCCTCACTTCGCTGTCAGCATCGCCTGCAAATACCGTGGTCGCCTGGAACACGCCGTTGTGCTGGACCCGGTTCGCCAGGAAGAATTCACCGCCAGCCGTGGCCGTGGCGCCCAACTGAACGGTCGTCGCCTGCGCGTCAGCGGCCGCACCAGCCTGGACGGCGCCCTGCTGGGTACCGGCTTCCCGTTCCGCGATGACCAGATGGACAACCTGGACAACTACCTGGGCATGTTCCGCGCCCTGGTCGGCCAGACCGCCGGCATCCGCCGCGCCGGCGCTGCGAGCCTGGACCTGGCTTATGTGGCCGCTGGCCGTTTCGATGCGTTCTGGGAATCGGGCCTGTCCGAATGGGACATGGCTGCTGGCGCCCTGCTGATCCAGGAAGCCGGTGGCTTGGTGAGCGACTTCACCGGCGGCCACGACTTCCTTGAAAAAGGCCACATCGTTGCCGGCAACACCAAATGCTTCAAGGCTGTGCTCACCGCCATCCAGCCGCACCTGCCGGCTTCGCTGAAGCGCTAAGCAACCGGCTACAGAAAAAGCACCCTTCGGGGTGCTTTTTTTATGCCTGCCTCACACCACCCAGCTCAGATGTGGACACTGTGGCGAGGGAGCTTGCTCCCGCTGGGCTGCGCAGCAGACCCAAGATCTTGCGGTCGCTGCGCAACCGAGCGGGAGCAAGCTCCCTCGCCACAATGGATGACACCCTGAACATTGATGCAAGCTGACCCACCGCTATCGCGAGCAAGCTCGCTCCCACAAGGGACTTGGGGTCGGGCACAGGTTTATATCCACTGGAGATCCACTGTGGGAGCGAGCTTGCTCGCGAAGAGGCCGGCACATTCAACATCCTTGAAAGCCGACCCACCGCTATCGCGAGCAAGCTCGCTCCCACAGGGGGGGTTGAGGTGGGGCATGAAATGCGGGCACAAAAAAAGCACCCCGAAGGGTGCTTCTTTCATAGCGGTTGGATCACTGGGCCGGTTCGTTCTGGCCCAGGATCAGTTGGCCTTCCTTGTTCACCGGGATCTGGTTGCCCGGGTCGCGGTCCATGCGGACTTTGCCTTCTTTGCCGTCGAGCATGTAGCGAACGTCGTAGCCGACCACCTTGTCGCTGATGTCATTGACCGTGTTGCAGCGAGTCTGGGTGGTGGTGTAGGTGTCGCGTTCCTGCATGCCTTCCTGAATCTTGTTACCGGCATAACCACCACCGGCCGCACCCGCCACGGTGGCGATTTTCTTACCGGTGCCGCCGCCGATCTGGTTGCCCAGCAGGCCACCGGCTACGGCACCCAGGACGGTACCGGCGATCTGGTGCTGGTCCTGGACTGGCTTCTGCCGAGTCACGGTGACGTCCTTGCACACTTCACGCGGGGTCTTGATTTGGGTCTTGACCGGCTCCACGGCCAATACTTGCGCATACTCAGGACCACTTTTTACCAAGCTGTAGGTGGCGACCGCACCACCGGCTGTTACACCGACAGCACCCAATACCGCACCAACCAGCATCGATTTGTTCACTTGAACCTCCTGACCATCACAAGCGGATTAATCCGCGCTTCTCCCAGCCTTGGAGCATAAAAAAAGGCGCGAGTTCAACTCGCGCCTTTTCAGCAGTGACGGGTGAAAACCGGAGCCTTACGGGCGGTCGTCCACTTCCGTTTCGGTGGCCGCAGGAGGAATCAGGTCCTCGGTGCTCAGGTTCAGCCAGATCAGCACCACGTTGGCGATGTAGATCGACGAGTAAGTACCCGCCAACACACCGACAAACAGCGCAATGGAGAAACCGAACAGGTTGTCGCCACCAAAGAACAACAACGCAGCAATCGCCAGCAAGGTGGAGATCGACGTCGCCATGGTCCGCAGCAGGGTCTGGGTGGTCGAGATGTTGATGTTCTCGATCAAGGACGCTTTGCGCAGCACACGGAAGTTCTCACGCACCCGGTCGAACACCACGATGGTGTCGTTGAGCGAGTAACCGATGATCGCCAACACTGCCGCCAGCACCGTCAAATCGAAGGTGATCTGGAAGAACGACAGGATGCCCACGGTCACGATCACGTCGTGGATCAGCGAGACAATCGCGCCCACCGCGAACTTCCACTGAAAGCGGAAGGCCAGGTAGATCAGGATGCCGCCCAGCGCCATCAGCATGCCGAGGCCGCCCTGGTCGCGCAGCTCTTCACCCACTTGCGGGCCGACGAACTCGACGCGCTTGACCTGGGCCGGGTTGTCGCCGCCGGCCTTCTGCAAGGCCTCGGCCACCTGGTGACCCAGCTGCGGGTCTGCACCCGGCATGCGCACCAGCAGGTCCGTAGTCGCACCGAAGCTCTGCACGATGGCATCGCTGTAGCCCGACGACGCCAGTTGCTCACGCACCTTGGTGACGTCGGCCGGACGCTCGTAGGTCAGCTCGATGAGCGTACCGCCGGTGAAGTCCAGGCCGTAGTTCAGACCCTTGTGGAACCAGCTGAACAACGCCAGTACGGTAAGGAACAATGTGACGCCGAACGCAATGTTGCGAACGCCCATGAAGTTGATTGTACGTAACATGGCAGCCCCTTAAATCCACAACTTCTTGAAGTCACGACCGCCAAAGATCAGGTTGACCATTGCGCGGGTCACCATGATGGCCGTGAACATCGAGGTAAAGATCCCGAGGGACATGGTCACTGCGAAGCCCTTGACCGGGCCGGTGCCCATGGCGAAGAGAATCCCGCCGACCAGCAACGTGGTCAGGTTGGCGTCGAGGATCGCGGTGAATGCCCGGCCGAAGCCTTCGTTGATTGCCCGTTGAATCGTCATGCCCGCGGCGATCTCTTCACGTATCCGCGAGAAGATCAGCACGTTGGCGTCCACCGCCATACCCATGGTCAACACGATACCGGCGATACCCGGCAGGGTCAGCGTGGCGCCCAGCAGCGACATCAGGGCCAGCAGCATCACCATGTTCACCGCCAGCGCGACGGTGGCGATGATGCCGAAGAAACGGTAGATGGCCATGATGAACAGCGACACGAACAGCATGCCCCACAGCGAAGCATCGATACCCTTGGTGATGTTGTCGGCACCCAGGCTCGGGCCAATGGTGCGCTCTTCAGCGAAGTACATTGGCGCGGCCAGACCACCGGCACGCAGCAGCAGGGCCAGTTCCGAGGATTCACCCTGGCCGTTCAGGCCGGTGATGCGGAACTGGCTGCCCAGTGGCGACTGGATGGTCGCCAGGCTGATGATCTTTTTCTCTTCCTTGAAGGTCTGCACCGCGACGTCTTTCTCGACGCCGTTGACCACTTGCTTGGTGTAAGTGGTGGTCGGCTTCTGCTCGATGAAGATCACCGCCATGCTGCGACCGACGTTACTGCGCGTAGCGCGGTTCATCAGCTCGCCACCATGGCCGTCCAGGCGAATGTTCACCTGAGGGCGACCCTGCTCGTCGAAGCCCGCCTTGGCGTCCGTCACCTGGTCACCGGTGATGATCAGGCCACGCTCGATCTGCGCCGCCGGACGATTGCCCTCGCGGAACTCGAAGCTCTCGGAAGTGGCCTTGGAAGCACCCGGCTCAGCGGCCAGGCGGAATTCCAGGTTGGCAGTCTTGCCGAGGATACGCTTGGCTTCGGCAGTGTCCTGCACGCCTGGCAGCTCAACCACGATGCGGTTGGCGCCCTGGCGCTGCACGATCGGCTCGGCCACACCCAGCTCGTTGACGCGGTTACGCACCGTGGTCAAGTTCTGCTTGATGGAGTATTCGCGGATTTCCGCCAGCTTGGCCGGGGTCATCGCCAGACGCAGCACTGCCTGCCCATTGAGGTCGGCCGGCACAACGTCGAAATCATTGAAGTTCTTGCGGATCAGCGCACGAGCCTGCTCGCGGGTATCGGTATCGCTGAAGCCCAGCTGAATGGCACCGTCGAGTTGCGGCAGGCTGCGATAACGCACGCGCTCTTTACGCAGCAAGCTCTTGACGTCGCCTTCGTAGACTTTCATCCGCGCGTCGAGGGCTTTTTCCATGTCCACTTCCAGCAGGAAGTGCACACCACCGGACAAGTCCAGACCCAGCTTCATCGGATGCGCGCCGAGCTTGCGCAGCCATTGCGGGGTGGTCTGGGCCAGGTTCAGGGCCACAACGTAATCGTCGCCCAACGCCTTGCGCACCACGTCCTTGGCTGGCAGTTGGTCTTCGGCCTTGGCCAGACGCAACAGGCCGCCCTTGCCGTTTTCGGCGAGGGACGCAGCCTTGACGTCGATATTGGACGCTTTGAGCGCAGCGCTCGCACGGTCCAGATCGGCCTGGGTGACCTGCAGCGCAGTGCTTGCGCCACTGACCTGAATGGCCGGGTCATCCGGGTATAGATTGGGAGCGGAATAAATCAGACCGACCGCCAGCACCGCCAGGATCAGTACATATTTCCACAGAGGGTATTTGTTCAGCATCACGCCGCCCGCTTATGACGCGGGGCGCCTTGCGCGCCCCGTCGATTGAATAGAAGTTGTTACTTAGATCGCTTTCAGCGTGCCCTTTGGCAGCGTGGCCGCGATAGCGCCCTTCTGGAACTTCATTTCAACAGTGTCGGACACTTCCAGTACCACGAAGTCATCGGCCACTTTGGTGATCTTGCCTGCGATGCCGCCGGTGGTGACCACTTCATCGCCCTTCTGCAAGTTGCTCAGCAGGTTCTTCTGCTCTTTGGCGCGCTTGGCCTGTGGACGCCAGATCATCAGGTAGAAGATGACCAGGAAGCCGACCAGGAAAATCCACTCGAAACCGCCGCCCATAGGGCCGGCAGCAGCAGGTGCAGCCGCGTCAGCCATGGCATTAGAGATAAAAAAGCTCATTTAGCACTCCAGTTGCAAGTATTGAATCTAGGGATCGGAAAACTCAGTCCAAGGGCGGTACAGGCAACCCGCGCTTGGCATAGAAGGCCTCGACAAAGGCGGCCAATGTACCCTGTTGAATAGCCTCGCGCAAACCAGCCATAAGCACCTGGTAATGGCGCAAATTGTGGATGGTATTGAGCATACTGCCGAGCATTTCGCCGCACTTGTCCAAATGATGCAGATAAGCGCGGGAGAAGTTCTGGCAGGTGTAGCAATCGCAGGTCGGATCCAGCGGCGAATCATCATGGCGATGGAACGCGTTACGGATCTTCAGCACACCAGTGTCGATGAACAGATGCCCATTGCGGGCATTACGGGTTGGCATCACGCAATCGAACATGTCCACACCGCGGCGCACACCCTCAACCAGATCTTCCGGTTTGCCAACGCCCATAAGGTAACGAGGTTTGTCAGCCGGCATTTCGCCCGGCAGGTAATCGAGCACCTTGATCATCTCGTGCTTGGGCTCGCCCACCGACAGGCCGCCAATCGCCAGGCCGTCAAAGCCGATCTTGTCCAGGCCTTCGAGCGAGCGCATGCGCAGGTCGCGGTGCATGCCGCCCTGCACAATGCCGAACAGCGCCGCGGTGTTCTCGCCATGGGCGTTCTTCGAGCGCTGGGCCCAGCGCAACGACAGCTCCATGGACACCCGCGCCACGTCTTCATCGGCCGGGTACGGCGTGCATTCGTCGAAGATCATCACGATGTCCGAGCCCAGGTCGCGTTGCACCTGCATCGACTCTTCCGGCCCCATGAACACCTTGGAACCGTCCACAGGAGAAGCGAAGGTCACGCCCTCCTCCTTGATCTTGCGCATCGCGCCCAGGCTGAACACCTGGAAGCCGCCGGAGTCGGTCAGGATCGGGCCTTTCCACTGCATAAAATCGTGCAGGTCGCCGTGAGCCTTGATCACTTCCATGCCCGGGCGCAGCCACAGGTGGAAGGTATTACCGAGGATGATTTCCGCGCCAATCGCCTCGATGTCACGCGGCAGCATGCCCTTGACCGTGCCGTAGGTGCCCACCGGCATGAACGCAGGGGTTTCCACGGTACCGCGGGGGAAGGTCAGACGACCGCGACGAGCCTTGCCATCGGTGGCGAGCAACTCGAAGGACATGCGACAGGTGCGACTCATACTGTTTCCTCGGGTCCGCGGGGCGCGGGGTTACGGGTGATGAACATCGCATCACCGTAGCTGAAAAAGCGGTATCCATGCTCGACGGCGGCCTTGTAGGCGGCCATGGCTTCGGGATAACCGGCGAACGCCGAAACCAGCATCAACAGCGTGGATTCAGGCAAATGAAAGTTGGTGACCAGGGCATCGACCACATGAAACGGCCGGCCCGGGTAGATAAAGATATCGGTGTCGCCACTGAACGGCTTGAGCACGCCATCGCGCGCGGCGCTTTCCAGGGAGCGCACGCTGGTGGTCCCCACCGCCACCACCCGCCCGCCGCGCGCGCGACAGGCCGCCACGGCATCGACCACTTCCTGGCTCACTTCCAGCCATTCGTTGTGCATGTGGTGGTCTTCGATGCGCTCCACGCGCACCGGCTGGAACGTCCCGGCGCCGACGTGCAGCGTCACGAACGCCGTCTCCACGCCCTTGGCGGCAATCGCCTCCAGCAACGGCTGATCAAAATGCAGCCCCGCCGTCGGCGCCGCCACCGCCCCCAAGCGCTCGGCGTACACGGTCTGATAACGCTCGCGGTCCGAACCTTCGTCCGGGCGGTCTATATAAGGAGGCAACGGCATGTGCCCGACACGGTCGAGCAGCGGCAACACCTCTTCGGCAAATTCCAGCTCGAACAACGCATCATGCCGCACCACCATCCGCGCCTCACCGCCGCCGTCGATCAAGATCGACGAACCGGGCTTGGGCGACTTGCTCGACCGCACATGGGCCAGCACGCGATGGCTGTCCAGCACCCGCTCCACCAGAATCTCCAGCTTGCCGCCGGAGGCTTTCTGGCCAAACAAGCGCGCCGGAATCACCCGGGTATTGTTGAACACCATCAAATCGCCCGGGCGCAAATGCTCAAGCAAATCAGTGAATTGACGGTGAGCCATGGCACCGCTGACCCCGTCCAGGGTCAACAGTCGACTGGCGCGACGCTCGGCCAGAGGGTGGCGAGCGATCAGCGAATCCGGGAGTTCGAAGGTAAAGTCAGCAACACGCATGATGGGGTTCGTCTAGCAGGGCCGGAAAGTCTAGCGGAAATATCAAAAATTCACCATGAAACGTGATTGACCAACGGTAGTCACCTCTCTATACTTCGCCGCCATTGAGCCCTGATGGCGGAATTGGTAGACGCGGCGGATTCAAAATCCGTTTTCGAAAGGAGTGGGAGTTCGAGTCTCCCTCGGGGCACCATCTTAAAGAAAGACCTTGAAATTCAAGGTCTTTTTTTTCGTCTGTAGGAAAGTGGTTTTCTGCGGGTAATGCAGATCCCACCCAACCCCCACGCGCTTTTGTGGTGAGGGGGATTTATCCCCACCCCCCTGTGTGGTGAAGGGATTTATTCCCACCCCACTCCCCTTTGTGGTGAGAGGATTTATACCCGCCCCTCTTTGTGGCGAGGGGATTTATCCCCGCTGGGCCGCGAAGCGGCCCCCCATAGCCAACCCCATGGAGAGGAAGAACCTGTGGCAAGGAAGAACCTGGGAACAAGGAAGCACCCCGGTGGTAGAGAAGAACCTGTAGCAGGGAAAAACCAGCGGTAGGGGAAGATCCTGTGGCAGGAGAAGAACCTGTGGCGAGGGAGCTTGCTCCCGCTTGAGCGCGAAGCGCTCACAAAAAAGTCACCACCCTCACCAATACCCCGAACAGCCAAATCCAAGACATAAACCATCACCCCACCCTCCCCACCCAGTCACTAAGGATTTCACCCCATGGAATTGCTGCTGGAAACGGTCGCTCTTTACTCCCTCAAGCTGGCTTATGAAACGGAAGGCCACAGCCCGATTCTGCGGGATGATCCATTGATGGGCAGTTGCGACCGTGAGGTGTTTGAGTTGTTGATACGACGGGGCGATGTGGCTGGGATTCAGGGCGAAATCGGTCGATGCCTGGATTTAGCGTTAGGGGCGATTGGCGGGATGGATACAGTGCTGGGCCGAGAACTGCATCGTTTGGCTGCGGATTTCAACGCAGTGCAGACGATAGACGACCTTCATGCTCCGCTCATCGCGCTTAACAGTTACGTGAAAGATATTCTATAACCCCCAGCGCTCGTTCCCACGCTCCGCGTGGTAACGCATCCCGCGACGCTCCGCGTTGCAGACTTAACAGCCAGAACACACTCCTACGCGGGCAATCCATGGACGACATCATCGCAGCGATAGGCAGTTGGCTAACCGAAACCCATGAAGCGAAACGGCGAATGGTGAGCAACCTGGAAATGCTCTTCTGGATCGCCGTCGCGATTGTCGGCGCGCTCGCCGCGAAGGATTACGCCACGAAGCGTAAGGCACTGATGACGCGAACGGAGCAACCCTTGCCGGAGAAGGACCTGATCGCTACGTCGTTGAGTGACGAACAGGGTCGTGCAGTTAAATATGTCGGCACCCTGCGGCGGGTCGAGGGCGGATATACCGTTAGCCTGATTCGAGAGGCTGAGGGGGAGCGGACCGAGTCATGTAGCGAGGTGATGCCGTCGTTGAAGAGGGTTGAGGTTTATCTTACAAGTTGTACTTCGTTTGTTTTGTCGGATTTCAAAGGCTGAAGTGAAGCCGCAAGCCTCAGTCATGAAGAGAAAAGGCGAGCTCAAGAAGCCATAAGATAAACGCACGAAAATCTCTTCCAAGCTTGAGAAAGCACAACGGGAACAACGCGGCGAAATCGAAAAGGCTCAAACCGCTGAACAACGTGCTGCCGACACATACCCAGCAGCATTGGCCGACGGTGACGACGCAGCCGAAGAGCGTGCCGAAAACGCTCTCAAGCAAGCATCGGAAGCAATGACACAAGCCGCTCAAGGTAAACGTGGACTCAATACGCTTCTGGCTACGTTAACGACCGAGATCGAGAAATTGGATGTTGCGATCTCAGACGCGAAGCAGCGCCTTGCAGATTATCGTCAAGATCAGTTGAACGCGGCACGCCTACTCTGGGCAGAACGCTTGGACAAGGCGGCGCAAAACTTTACTAAAGTCGCCGCACAGTTCACCGCGACAGAGAAAGCGCTCGGGCGTCGCTATAGCAACTTGGAGGATCTCAACGTCCCTTTGCAGGCCCCAATGGGTCCCAAACACATCACCCATCGCAAAATCCTTGAAATGGCACAGGCACTTTCTATCGAGGAATTGTTAGTAGCGTGACCCGTACCTATCACCGCTGAAGCGGTGATATTCCAAAACCGGAGCCCCTAGGCGGAACACCAAACGTGTACCACTTAGCTTGTGTGCCGTTTTTTCATTTTCGGTGTTCCACCAGCGAAACCCTTGTAAACCGGAGCTTCCAGCCCTGGTGGAACACATGGAACACCCAATTTCCAGCTATCTGAAAGCCCCCGTGCCCCATGCCAGACTGTGGCCTTCAGCGGAGCAGTACGCGCCACCACCACGGAGTTGCGCGTCTCTTTTGGCTCGCTCGTGATCCAGATCATCCGCTCTGACCTAGTAAGCGACTTCAGGCCAGCTGGGCGAAGCCTGGAATCATGGGACCTTCCTAGGGGCCGCCTCCCTACACGGGTTATCAGACTCGCAGGTTTCCTCTAGCTGAAAAAAAGGCCTGAATGTCCGTCTTTAATAACTAATCACGCTCTAAGATATTTCTTCGGCAAAGCCCCATCAAAAAGAGAATAAAAGCAATTAATATCTACTGCTTTATCAGTACCGATTTTAATAGACGAAGTGTTTTTATAAAAAAAATCAAAATGGTATCTGGGGTGAATTTCGCCATTTTCGTTATCTGGATCATCATCAAATCGAAAGTACCCATGATCATCCGCAATCAAAGCGAGAAACGCATCGTAATACAATAACGCATCGGCAATTTCAAATCCGAAATCTGTAGCTATCGAATAAACTATTTCATCATGACATGGTATTCCCTGCCTAGATGTAAGTATTGCATTACGCATAATAGATATGAAACTACCACTCACCTCGATCCCCACGAGATCAAAGTTAAAAGAGACTTTCTCCCCGTCATCAACAATATGAAATGGTATTGCCATAGAAAAAAAACCATCTGACTTTCTTATTAGAGCACGGCAATAATCCCCAGAAAAAATAGCAAAGTCGAAATCCTCATCGTATGCAGATAATTTGCAGTGACCGCATGTATTTACCAACTCCGCCAGATGAAGAACATTACTAAGATTATCAAATGAGTTCCTTACGGCAACAAAACCGCCCATGCGATAATCTGGTACCTCCTTGAAAAAAAAAGCCGTCATAGCATCCGATGCCTCTCGTATTCCATGTTTAATAACGTATCAAGATATCCATCATCATATTCCGAATCTCCGATCATAGTATTTATTCTATTTATTAGTTTCGCGACCAAACGCGGGCTTGCGCCTCTCTCGGAACAGAATTGCCTAACTACCTCCTCTACCGTTTGCATCTGATCAAGGACAATAAATTCTTGTTGGTTATTTATTTCTTCCGCAGAGGGCACGCGCAAATTCATGCAATTATTCTCTGTCAAATAAGTCAAGCCCAAATTGATATTCTGCACCGTTTCTAAGTCAGCTCTGCGTCCAATCACTAAATGGCTTTCCAAGAAAGAACGAGCCATCATGGTATAAAGCGCGTTTCGGAATGATGGTTGCCTATTCAAATTCAATGCAAAACAGATTACAAATGGAAACTCCAGACCTTTAGCATTATTTATATTTGAGACAAAAAACTTTTCAGGATCACTAGTTTTGGTCTCGAAAGAAACGTTAACCTGCCATCCTAACCGCTCGGCCACTACACCCTTTAGCTGCGTGATAACTTCATAGATATAATTATCTTTATCCAAAAATATTATCGCGACATCACCTTGTTTTGCACTCGGGTGCCGAGCGATGATCGCCAACACTACGTCAACCAACTGCTCCGCTATCGAAGCACCTTCCCGTAACGTCTGAATCGTAGTGCTTTTGAAGTCTGGTGGAATATCTTCGAACCGACGTAACGGATCACGTGAAACTATAGCGTTACCCTCTTTTTCAGTGTAAAGGTAACCGCATGCATCCCATTCTCGAGGTTTCAACCAACGTAATACTGGCTTTTCGAACAACCCCATGCCTAGAGCATGTGAAAACATTAAGTTTTTGGGATCCGTTCGATAGCATTTCTTAAGAACCATATCTGCCCGATTGACACCCTCATCAATCGGGCGAAATATATTCTGGAAAACATCACCAGCAACAAAAACCTTCTTAGCAGTAACAAGCTCACATAGTTCAATAAAGCTAGGTGTAAAATCCTGGCTCTCATCGACAAAGACATAATCGAATATAGTTTTTCGATCACCCGAAAGCGCTTTAATATCAGTTATGGCTCTTTTGCAAAGGAAGTCAAAGCTTCCCGATTGAAGGCTTCCAAAAGGTATTCCGTAACAATGGCAAATATATCTGTACATGCCAGAGAACGGATCTCTTGAGCTACCCCAAGAGTGAAAGCAAAAAAGTTTATTACCCCAGTCTATTTGGCGTTCCACTCGCATAAAGTCGAAAAAACTAGGAATCCTGCTTTTCATGGAGGACGACAATATTTTGTTAAAGCAAGTAAACGCAATTCTGGCCGTCTGATCCCGAGAGTATATTTCTTTCATCTTATGCAATAACAGCTCGGTCTTTCCTGATCCTGCAAGTCCTTGAATTACAAATTTCTTGCCTCCACCCGAGCGAAAGACAAAGCTTGTCTGATCAGTATCAAACAGAATAATTTTAGACTTTATTGAGTCAAGTAGATCCCTTGCCTCTAGGTTAACCTTGGAGACATCATTGATACTTCCAACTACCAGCGATGTGATCAAATCCACCAAGCGACCGCTTGCTGGTGATTCCGCTTTTCTACTCTCAAAATCAATCTCGCTTCCGCCGCAAGAATCAAATAAAGTTTCCCAATGTTTTTTCCTGCCTATCTTCTCCCTGTATTTAAACTTCTCAGAAAGAAATGAAATATCCTCAATAAAATCATCCATATATTCCGAAAATAAAACTTCATCATCGCCCACATTGAGAAAAAATGGACGCATACCTGAAATAAAAACTGCTACAGCGTCTTCATAATCATATACTGCGTCATCTTTAGACAGTGGCCGGCGCAAAACGTATGTCTGCTTTTTGTTTCGCTCTGCAAATGCTTCGATTTGGTCTTTAACGCCTGCTTTCTCAACGAGCTCTTGCGCATCTGTGGCATAAAAACAGTAATCCGACATAACGTCTTTCCTCGTAATTCCCTATCACGCTCGTGGGCGTATCCTGGATGCTTGGCCTAAACAAAGCTTTTTCGTAAATCAATCTACTGATAGTAAGTCATTCGCACAGTTTTGCTAGCTTGTGCGTCTACGCCGAGTTAACGGAGCCCTTCCAAGGAAAATCCGGAAATGAGAGTGACTCTCATCCCGCCACCAGCCAGCCTTCGGCGCCGGTTTCGGAATGGCTTACTCCGAGCTCGGTGGAAGCCTCGCCGACCCTCGGCCCTCAGCCCTCAGCTCTCAGCTCTCAGCCCTCATCTCTGACGCTGGCGGCCACTATCCCTTTACGGCTGACAATCATCAGGATACTGTCGACGTATAGCAAAACGCCATATTTTTGCTACCGCTATGGCGAGCCGTGAATCCGAACGAAAAGGCGCTATATTCAAATAAAAAACTTGGTAGTAAATGTTTATCGGAAGGTTTATGGAAGAACTTGATTTTGCTCGTTTCCTTTCTGTCGCTAAGTCTGATCTTGAATCATGCTTAGATGTTATAGAGCATAGCGAAAGGATCGGAGGGATTGCCGCCAATATGCGCGTACATCACATGCGTTTTGATGGTAATGGCAGACCGGCAATTAAGCCTTTAGCAGAAGCACTCTACCAATACATTATTGAATACTGTATTTCCTGCAAAAACAGACCAGAACAGCTGAATACCAGGCAGGCGGCAAAACTTACTAAAGAAGCTAGGGAGCTTTTCAGGCATCCACCGAACACTCCAAAAACTCCTGACACAAGCGGTGAAGCTGGTGAGGCTTTACTTTTTTTCTTGAATGAAGCCATTCTTGAGGCACCTCAAATAGTCGCCAAAATGGAACTTAAAACAAATCGCAAGGATGAGGTAAAAGGTTCCGACGGCATTCATATAAAATGGTGCGCAGAAGATAACATGATCGATTTTTACTTCGGAGAATCGAAAATGTATCAGGACGTTAATCGCGCAGTGAGTGCTGCACTCGAAAGCGTAGATAGCTTTCACGAAGGAAAAATGTACAAACATGAATTCAACATGGTTACTAAACACTTTAAATATGCTGACGAAAAAGTTCGCACAGCTGTAATGGATCTAATAAAGTTTGGTGAACCAGGGCCCGGCGTAAGAATAAATCACGCATGTTTAATAGGATATGATTGGGCTGAATTCAGCAGCGACCCAACTGCGAGCCTGAAAAAGAATATAGAAGATTTTCGCTCTCGCCTCCTTCAGGACAGCAGCCGTCTTTCCCAAATACTCAATAACAAGTTCTCGAAATTTGAAAAAAAACATCTAAGATTCGAGGTGTTTTTTATCCCCTTCCCTTCGGTCCAAGAGTTTCGTGATGCATTCAACGAGGCGCTTAACTAATGGACCTTTCTGATGAAGACTTTTACATCCCACTAACAAAACTATATCGCGGCAGCATCCTTAAACTATTCGCCATCACAAAAGAAGCTGGCGATATACTTTCTGACAACGAATGCAATCGCCTAATTGGATTAGCTTCAGCATTATCTATTTCTGAAGAAAGCGATAAAATCAATCTTTCGTACGAAATAATAACAAGACTCTTAGAAAACTACTCTGACAAATTACCAAAAATAAACGGAGCAGCTGACCTTATTTTTTCACGGATAGGTAATTTCCCAGGGAGATCGCTATTAAGATCGCGATACACAAATGGAGCCAGTCCTGACATACCTTTCACCCTCTCGCTAGAGCGCCTTGCTAGAGAGACTGAAAACTCCGTAAGCAATGATACATTACTAACTAATTTCCAATACAAACTGTTCACATCACTAACTGCCGAACGCTCTTTAAGCGTCTCCGCGCCTACATCGGCGGGAAAGTCATTTGTTTTAAATATGGACCTATTGAGAAGACTTTCATCACAGACAGATAAATGTATCGTTTATATTGTCCCGACTCGAGCCTTAATTTCAGAAGTTACGTCCAGAATTCGTTCCACGGTCCGTCATCAAGGCTTAAGTGACGTAATCATAAGATCTGCTCCATTCCCTCTCGAAAGCCATCTTAAATCCAAAAGTGTTGTCTACGTGTTAACGCAAGAGCGTTTGCTGAGTCTTTTGAAACCCGAAAATGACGTGACGAGGATAGACTCAGTCTTCGTAGATGAGGCTCACGAGATCCATAAGGGTAAAAGAGGGATAGTGCTACAGAACGCTGTAGACCTTACATTAAAAAAATACCCATCCGCTTCAATTTTTTTTGCAAGCCCATTGATCAAGAACCCCGGATATTTTTTGCATCTATTCAACAGAATGGACAATGGGTATTTCTTCACTGAACAAATTTCACCTGTATCTCAAAACATCATCCTGGTTTCACAAATAACAAGACAACCTAAATTTGCAAATTTCAAATTACATACGCGATTTGGAATTATTGATGTTGGCAACTATGATCTTGGTATCTCGTTCAGGCCTCCAATTTTTCAACGGAGATCTGCCTTCGCCAAGCTCATAACAAAGCAAAATGAGTCGACAATCATATTTTCGAACGGCCCCGCTGAAGCTGAAGACTTAGCTAGATTCCTAGCCAAGTCATTAGCCGAACAAGATATATCTGAAGACGTTAAAGATTTCATATCTTTTATAAAGACTGAAATCCATGAGGAGCATCCGCTTGTATTGACGCTCCCCAAGGGCGTTGCTTTTCACTATGGCGATTTGCCTTCGATCGTTCGATCAGGCGTAGAGTCATTGTTTAAATCCGGTGAGATAAAATATATTTGTAGCACTAGCACACTATTACAAGGTGTGAATCTTCCAGCAAAACATATCGTCATTGAAAACCCTAAAAGTGGCACGACACCGATGCATCGCCCGGACTTCTTAAATCTAGCAGGACGAGCAGGACGCTTACTGAAAGAGTTTCACGGGAACGTATGGTGTCTAACGCCCGAATCATGGGAGGAGCCGTCCTATACAGGCGATGGACTACAGGAAATCCAATCATCCATGTCTAAAATCATGGCAGACGGGGGCACTTTAATCCAAAGCTTAATGACCGGAAAAGTCGAAGGTGAAAATCAAAAAGAACTTGCAGAAGCCGGCCTCGGACGACTTTTCCATGAAAGCCAACAAAGCACCATTGACGAAATCACACAAAAATATGAATCAGATTTAAACTCTGAGTACTTAGCTCAAACGCTAGAGATCATTGAGTCATTAGATATTAGTCTGCCAGCACACATTTTGGATACCCACAGAGTGCTGCGACCAGATCACCTTCAGAATTTATATAACCGCTTCATGGAAGAGATCGACACAAACCAACTTACATTAATATCCCCTTATGAGACTGGTGGAAAGGCACGCATGGAAAAAGCCATTGAGCTTATTTGTGAAGCTTTCGACTGGAAACTAACTGAGATGCAACGTCTTTGGTATGGCGGACTAGCTCACAAATGGGTCACAGGAACCCCTATTAGCCAGCTCATTCGCGATAGAGTAATAAGGTTGCGTAAGGAGGACCCTATGGCGAAAGCATCTCCAATAATTAGAAATATACTCTCCGTCATTGAAAAGAAAGTTAGATTTAGCCTCGTCAAATATTTTAGCGCCTATGAGGACATATTAAGACAAGCGATGATTGACAGACACCAGATAGCAAAAAATATAAAAATCGCTCCCTATCACACATTTTTAGAGTTTGGCTCTTGCGACAAAGTAAATCTAAGCTTAATGGCATTAGGGTTTTCTAGATTCACTGCGTTACGGCTAAAAAACAAGCTCAATTGGGCTGACTCTTCCGAACCTGAAGACTATCTCGAAATTTTGATGAGGTATGATATCTCAAAGTTGGGGATTCCAAAGATGTGTCAATACGAGATCGAAGACATCCTGGGATTAAAGTGATTCGATCCAGAAAGGCCGCTCAGACTCAAATCCATGACATGAAAGCAACGAAGAGCCAACGTGATCATCGTGCTGTTAAAGGGCGTTTTCGGTATTGTTGCCGCTGCCGACTCATGAACCCAAAGGTACACATTTTCCCTGCTTCCCTGCTGGGCTAGGTGCGGTGTCGAGGAGGAATATTTATTGCTTCCGTAGGCCATGCATTACAATTGGGCGCAGGAGCTGGTTAGCTGTATCCCAGCTTGTATCCCTCTGGAAAGAATACAGCTGTAAGCCAAGTATTATATGGAATGCACGAGTCTCCCTCGGAAACAAAAAAGGTCTTGCTAGCAAGACCTTTTTTGATCCAGACGGCACGTAGCATTGCCGCCCTACCTCACCTCAACAATATCCAAAGCCCGATTCGCCAACAACTCACTCACCTCAATCACCTGCAAAATCCCCATCGCAACACGCCGCCTCGACCCATCCAGATCAAACGCCAAATCACTGATCATGGCATTCGCCGAAGCCAGGTTCTCACTGAGATTCGCAAGCAAACACTCAGAATCCACACTCGGATCAATCCGAAAAATGGAGTCGGACTTGTCAGACGTTTCGCTCTTAGGCTTGGGTTTCAGGTAAAAATCCAACGCTCGCGTGGCAGCGTCATCGATTTTCTTGTTACGGGCAGACTGAGCACGGGAGACGTGTTCGTTCGTATCAGGAGGGTTCGGAGTATCTTTTGCCATTATCTTGCTTCCTGTAATTGGAGCCATCACCCACTCGCTGCTAAACGATGGGAGGCAGCTGTACGCAGGTTAGCAGACCGGGGAAACAAGAAACCGGCGCGTCCGGGGACGCCCTGCGCACAGCCACCATCAAGTGCAGGAGGGGAGTCCCGACTGGATGACGCCTTGCACAACCTGTTTCACCACGAGCTGCTAAACCCGATCACTGATGAGCAGTGACAGGTCCCAAACTACCGGCGCAACCCAAGGCGAACAAGCCGGCGGATTCTGGCGTAGTTGTAGGCAAAGGCGCAAGGCGACGTCGGCTCGCGAGTTGCGGTTGCCCACTGACTGACAGCCCCATCTGACACTTCACATTGTTCCGGCCCCACATAGCCAGCCCTACCTGTTTTGAGGAAACCGGAACGACCACTTCAAGAAACCTCCTACATCGCACCCCTCTCTTCCCGCGTTAGCGTTTGCGCTGCATTTAGCGGACGAGACTCACTACGTGGCGACACGCAAAAAAGACATCCCCCAGGTCCGAAACCCGCCCGGCGGCGACGGGCATCACGTCACCTATCGGGACATGACCGCCAGCGAACTGGCCGAGCGCGAAGCCCGGCAGTTGGCTTACGAAGCCATGCTTGCCCGGCAGGCAGCCTATGAACGAGAGCGCTGGGCCACGGTGGATAAAAAGCCCGTATTCAGCGTGACCGGAAGCGTGTTTGCCAAGAGCTGCAAGCTCCCCGACGGCATCATCGATTACAGCAACCCCTGCGGCTACGTCCCGGCAGATCTGGTCAAGCAGTACGGCGAACTCATGTGGCTCGGCGGTCGCAGCGCCGATCCATCCGGCACGATCCCCCTCAAGCGGATCGGCGCTGGCACGGTTCCCGTTACCTTGGGCAGGCTCGCGCTGGGCGGTTCGGCAACCTCCTCGGCCGCAGTTGCTGGCGGCACCGTCGGCGCTGCCCTGCTGACAGGCATCGTTGCCCTGCTCTGGCCGTCCAATCTGGGCGATAGCGCACTTTATAGCGAAGACCAGCTACGCGACCTCAAGCAGGCCCGCAGCCGCATGCGCCTGAGCGTCGAGCAGCAGGCCGATGGCAGTCTCAAGGGGTATGGCTTCTATACCGGCCAGCATCCCGATTGGGAAATGGTTGATGTTGTTCAGTTCATACCGCGAGCCGATCAGTTTATCGCCGACCTGGGGGATGGCATCGAGCTGATCTGGACGCCGGCCACCAACCCGTCCGACACCCTCGGCATTCCGGCCCTGGAAGCGGCGCCCCAGGCACCGCCTATTTGGATCTACCCGCCGACGCCGATGGCCGACAGCATCATCGTCGACCCGATCTATCCGCCGGAGTACAAGGATTTCATTCTGGTGTTTCCGGCGGATTCGGGGGTTCGGCCGGTTTATGTGGTTTTGAGTGTTCGTCGAAAGGGCATGACCGAGGCCGGCCACGACTATCATCCAGCCCCGAAAACACATGAAATTATTGGCTTTCCTGGCTTGAAAACAGGCATAAAAAAGACACCCGTGCAAGGAGGTGGAGGCCTACGGCATCGCTGGCTTGATGCTAAGGGCAGAACAATTTATGAATGGGATTCTTCACATGGCGAATTGGAAGCCTATCGCTCAAGTGATGGAAGCCACTTAGGGGCGTTCGATCATATTACTGGCGAGCAGACAAAGGGCCCCAAAAAAAACCGTAATATCAAAAAATATTTGTGAGGATCAAATGGGACTCAAACTCAGACTTGAATGGTTTAGCAAGCAAACCGAATCCTACGAAGGAGAAGAATATTCAAAAGACTTGGGCGAGGACGGCTCTGTCATTGAAGCCCTAGGGATTCCAATCGAAAACAACATAAATAACGGAGGATTTAATGTCCCACAAGAATGGATAAAAATCCTCCAACCTTATTTTCAGCATTCAATTGATTGGCCCACCTACGTCTATCAGGTCTCCTTCGACTATCGAGACAGCTGGTAGGCACGGAGTGAGTGGTCAATTAAAGAGGAATACAGACTCACTCCACATACCGTGCCCGGCTAAAAAACAGTGCCGCTCCGATAGCAATAGCACTGGTTGAAGCGATACCCACATCAAAGCCCGAGATGAAAGATGGCAGCGCAAAAATACTCGCGAATCCCAACGCAAGCAGGGTTATGCCGAGCCATTTCCTGAGGCCGTAGGACTTCATATAAAAAAACAGCAGCAGGAACACCGCGTATGCCAAGGCGTATAGGCCATATTCATTCATAGTTCTAGCCGCCTTGAGAACGCGTTCGTTGGATGTTGAGTAAATCGCCCTGCTGCCGGGTCAAGGGTTTGGAAATCCCGACCATCATTTGGCAGGGTAAATCCTTGACGAGCATTTTGTCGTAGAGCACTCCGGTTTGCCTGTGCCGTTATCGCTTCAGGTCTTCAATCAGCTTACCCACAGCCAAATCAGCCACCCGGAAAAACGCCGCACGCGCAGCTTCAGGATCGGTGGCGTACTGCTCCGGGGTGTAAGCGATGGTGTTGCTTTCATTGAATACCGAAATGGTATTGAAGTTGCGCCAAACCGAGCTGCCGCTGCGTTTCATGGAGGCGTTGACGCCAATGACGGGGTAAAGCACGGTGCTGTAGTTTTTCAGGCTAAGCCCCCACTGCGCGACCATGATTTCAACGTCAGCGTCCGCTCTCTCACCTTGCGCCACGAGGGTGAACAACCCCTCTTGCTTGATGCGCCTCTCGAAGCTTTCACGCACCAGTTGGCCCACATCGATACCGTGGGCCTGCATGTTGTTCAGAATCGCCTGGGAAATATCTACCGTCGCGCCGTCGGCCGCCTTGGTGCCCGCGACCGAACCGGCGCCCGCCAATGCGCTCGTGCCGGCGCTCGATGCCCCGGCGGCCATGCCAGTCGCTGCGCCTGCTCCGGCCCCCAGGCCTGCACCCCACGCCTGAGTCATGCTGGTGTATTGGAAGTTTTCTACCGCAAAGTACACGGGAAGGATCTTGATCGTTTTGATCTGGTGGCGGTCTTCAACGCTCAAAGACTTGGTTACACACCCGGACAGCAGGACGAGCGAAAGCAACGCGAGGATCAACTTTTTCATGGGTGGGAAAACCGATTACCTGGATGAATGAGGGCTCTGGGCATCATGACCGACAACCGTTTCAATAGAAGCGGTCTTCTTCCTTCATGCGATAAATGCTTCCGAACGTCATGAAGGAAATTCCGAAGAACACCAATGTCAGCAACACCCCGCCAGCCATGACGAAGAAGCTGGCGCGATAAGTGTGTAGCTCGGTGGCGATGCTGCTGATCTGGGGGAACCAGCGTGAGTACAGCAGGGGAACGTCACCCCCTACCTCGTACTGAGCATGTTCGTTATAGCGTTGGTCCACGTATTCATCTTCATGGACCTGTTGATCACCGTCGGTATACCGGTAATAAATGATGATGCCGTTTTCATTCATCGGGATGCTTTCCAGTTGCGTCACGGTGCCGTTCACCTCGACAGCGCTCCACCGAATGGCCCCATAAATGGACCCTGAGTGTTTTGCCAGGGAGGCTAGAAGCAACAGCACGCAGCAAGCTACGGTAAGCAGGACGATTCGGTTATACAGGTGGTCTTTTTCAGCTTCGCGTGGGTAAAACATACTCGATCCTTCGCGTAAAATCTTCCGCAAGCCTATCGGCGCTCGACCGAGCGACTTGAATTTTTATTGAGGCCACGACCCGTTCGTTGCTGTCGGCTTGTCGATAAGCAGGCTTCAATGGATTGTTATCCTACCAAGTGTTTCATTTACTTAACAGCACGCCGTTAGCTCTTTCCATTATCGCCAAAAACAGGCGAGTCGATTCGACAAGCGAAGCGGCGCGGCTATATTCACAATGCCTCCATCCTGATTGGATTTGAATCCTTCGCTGTAGATCCTGCCGGAGGGACGTAAGCATCCGAACCGGACTCATCTCCTGTTCTGAGATAACTATGCTCGGACAAAGGAATTCCCCATGGCATTGGTCGACCCTAGAAATAACGAGTACGACGTTTCCAAACTACAAAGTGCAAGCATTATCGGACACGTTACCACTCAGTCTGCACGCATTTGGATTCGCGTCTATACACCAGGAAACTGGAGCTTGGTTTGGTCAAAGAAAGCAATCGAAGGAGATTTGGTAAAGCTGGATGGCAAACCGCTGGCCGAGTTTTTGAAACCGTATAACTGCGCTTATGAGTCATATGCATTCAGCTGGGAAGATGATCTGACCCACACCTTCGACCTTCAGGGCCTGGATCAAGACACGGCTTATTTCTACTATCTAATGACCGACGAGACGGACGGTACGGACACATTCCGCAGGACCGAAATCGGTTGTCATAAGTCACTCGCCTTCAGGACCATGGCTGACGAGATGCTTGATTTCAGCTTTGGGTTCTATAGTTGCCATGATCCGTTTAATGCCAATGGGAGTTATGGCGCCTGGCCTCTATTTCTGGAAAAAATGGATGTTTCAAGCGCTAGATTCGCTATAGGCGGTGGCGATCAGGTGTATGTCGATTGTCAGGAAAGCAAGCACTTTCCTGACATCTGGGAGTGGTTGAAGGACAACAAGGACGACTTGATCGCAGAGTGTTCCACAAAAGGTAAGCTTGACCTTAAAAAGCTCGACGCGTACCTGCTCAATCTGTATCGCTGGTACTATCGAGTGTATTGGAAATTCCCACACCTCCAGGAAGCGTTCTCCAAATACCCGCAATACATGATCTGGGATGATCATGAAATCATGGATGGCTGGGGTTCTCGTACCGACGAAGAGCGAATCGCAATAATTTCCAGATACTTCGAACGCGATGACAAGGTAATAGATAGAAAATTGGTTAATTCAATGTGGACGGCGGCGCGGACGGCTTACTTTGAATATGCGCACAGCCACAATCCCGAGACTGGCGTTTCCAAAGACTCCTTGAAAAAACCAGAGACCTGTATCTGGGATTACGGTTTTGAAAAAGGAGGCATTCCATTTTATATGCTTGACATGCGTGGACATCACGACGTCGAAACCCCAGAAAAGAAGAACTTTCTTCTCGGCACAAAACAAATCGAACGATTCCAAGGATGGTTGAAAAGTAGCGCGAACTCATCCTCCCCCTTGTTATTTGTGGTTAGCCCGGTGCCATTCGTTCACTGGAAATCGGTGCTCTTGACGGCTGGATCCTGGCTTGACTCCGCCAAAGATGATTGCATGGATGAGTGGGACCATAGCAGCAACCATGCAGAGCGAAACATCCTGCTCGACTCCATCTTTCCAGCGCTGGACAAAGGCGGCAAGACACTTGTGTTCATCAGTGGCGACGTTCACTGTGCCGCTGCGTTTCGACTGAGTCATGATAAATATCGTAAAGCCAGTATTTATCAGGTGACCTCCAGCGCTATTTCCCGAATGCCCGCCGGGCAGTTCGCCGGAACCGGGATCGCAAATTCTGGAAAGATCAGCGGCCATGACTCGATCTATTTCGAGCATCTTTTCAGTCACTCGGAAGATAAAAACTTTGCGATTTTCCATGTGACGGGCGGTGCTTCAGCTTCTGTAGACCTGTGTTGGCCTGGTGGCACCCAAGGAGAGGCGGTGGTGAAGACACTCCGACTTCGATAGCCGAATCGATCACCTATTCTGACGCAGTCCCCTCTTCCACAGGCAAGCCTCCATGATCCAGTGCAAACGCGCCTATGAAACAGCCAGCCCCGAGGATGGCGTGCGCGTTTTGGTGGATCGCCTATGGCCACGCAATTGTCGCAAGGACGAACTCGCCATAGCCGAGTGGCTGCCGGAGGTCGGGCCTTCCCATGAGTTGCGCAAGGCATTCAAGGCGGGGGCTGTTTCGTTCGAGCAGTTCAAAGTCGCCTACCGCAAAGAGCTGGCCGCGCAGCCGCAGTGTTGGTGGCGGTTGGTGGATGTTGCCCAGGGCGGCCACCTCACCCTGGTGTATGCCGCTAAGTCCACGGTCGAGAACAATGCCGTGGTGTTGGCTGAATGGTTGGAGGATGAGGTGGAGAAACGGGCAGACGCGAGTTCACCGGTTTGCTATCGATCCGAGTTCCCCGGCCATTGATGTCAACTGAATTCATCGCCGATCAGTGCGGTGCTGCGGCTCCTTGGAACGCACCGAATCCATCATCGTGATCAAACTCCAACAGGTAGCTCTCGGTCACATGCCCGCCGGGAGCGACGTAGCTCGCCAGCAGTGCGTGCAGGTCGTTACACAGGTCGGTTCGCGATTGGTAGGCGCCGACGCCGTAGTTGGGATCGAAGAGTCGCCCCGTCTGGCCGTCGTCAAAGGACGCTGCGACGGCGTGACCACCGCCGCCCTCCGGGCCATCGACGTAGTAGAACGAAATAATGAAGTGATGGGCCCCGGGCCGCTGGAGGATGTCGAGGATGATGTGGCTGGCGACCCCGTCGAGGTAGCTCGCGTCTCTGGTCGAGCCTCGTTCGATGATCGCCTCGGCGGTGATGTCCAGTGCCATGATCACGCCGAGAAACATATTGGCAGTCAGCACCTGCTGAGCCTCGGTGATCTCCCCCCTTCTGGCCCGCAACGCATCGACACAGTCATAAGGCGCACCGATCGCGACCCAGAGCGTACTGAAACCGAAGCACACGCCCAGGCCGTCCCCGCCAAACCAGGGAATCGCCCCGCCGAATAGAGCGCCTTGTCCTTCCCATCTGGTGCTCTGATGCGCTCGGGGGAAGGTGAACATGGGGGTTTTCTCCAGGGGGCGGTTTCCGTCAACGGTAGACGAGGGGTAGCCTGGGCGCCATTTTTCGGGTGTGTTGTGTTGGAGGGTTTGGGGCTGCTGCGCAGCCCAGCGGGAGCAAGCTCCCTCGCCACGGTTTTGTTGAGCATTGTTGAAGGGGGGGCAGCTTCATTCAGCGAGTCGTTCAGTCAGTGCTTCAAGGCATCACATTGAGCGCGCAGGTCGCTGTTGGAGATCGAGCCGCAGTTGCCATTGCCGGTCTTGGCTTCACAGAGATAGCGCTGGTCACTGTCGGTGATGCCGCCGCAACTGCCGTTGCCGGTCTCGGCCTCGCAGGCGTAACGCAGGTTGCTGTTGGAGATCGAACCGCAGCTACCGTTGCCGGTCTTGGCATCGCAGTAATAACGTTGGTCACTGTCGCGGATGCTGCCGCAACTGCCGTTGCCGGTCTCGGCCTCGCAGGCGTAACGCAGGTCGCTGTTGGAGATCGAGCCGCAGCTGCCATTGCCGTTCTTGGCATCACAGTAATAACGCTGGTCGCTGTCGGTTATGCTGCCGCAGCTAGCAAAGGCATAACCGCTAAGCATCCACAGCACCACAAAAACAACTCTCATCACTCTCTTCCCTGATTGGCCGGAACGAACCGGCGTTGTTTTGCCCAACTGGGCCCGCGCAGTTTAGAGCGCAGGCTGGGTGGGTGGAAGAGTCTGAATAGACGACGCTCACACTGTCTCAGTGCCTGCCTTTGAGCATCGGCAGTGGATCGCGGCGCTGGATAATTTTTTGGGGCTGCTACGCGGCCCAGCGGGACGGTGCGACGCTTCGCTAAATCCCCTCGCCACACTGGGTTTGTTTGCTTGGGCTGGGTGATGTCGCTGAGGAACGGCTAAGATGGCGCAGGTAAAAATCACAGGGAAAGGCAGGCGTGATGGCAGCTCGTTTTGATCCGTTGGTTCATATCGATTGGAAAACACCCGGCGGCGAGTTGCTGGCTCTGTTGCAGCATTACTATCCCGACATCGGCGTGTTTGCCGGCCCGGGGTTCGAGGCGCTGTTGGATGAGTTGTCCAACGAGATGCCCGAGGTCTGCTTCGAGGCGCTGGCGCCGGTGTTGGCGGCTCAGGGTTATGACTTGTGGAACCTGGATGCCGGTGGCGATGATTATCGGCCGGTGGTTTTTCCCTCGGATCAGCGCGAGGCGTTTGCCAAGCACTGGCAAAGCCCGCGCGGGGAGCTGAGGTTCACGGCAACGTTGATCGAGCCCACTGCGGTGAAAGCACGCAAGCCGGCCAAACCCAAGCGCAGCAAGTTGAACTGGCTGCAGGAAGTCCATGACTATCCCGGCGCCACCTATGTGCATGAATACAACTACCGCAACGGTTGGGCTGCCATCACCGAGCAGGACGAAGACCAGTGGTTGTGCTTTCTGATCGATTACAACCAATGGCCGCCCGCCGAGCAGGACATGCTCGAACACCGGACCGATGGCGTGGACGGCGCGGACTTGCAGCTCATCGATGCCGACGCCCAGCGCAGCCTGTGGAAACGTCGGGTGATACGCGGCGACTACAGTGCGGACGACCGTTACCAATACGAAATTCGGCAAGGCGATGAGATCGCGGCATTCGGGCCTGCCGGGGTGCAGTGGCCGGATTTTGAACAGCCTTGCGTGGTGGTGGGCTCGGAGATATTCGAACGCCAGCGTATTTACGAACCCGAGCATTTGACGCGGATCTGGCTGATCACGGCGGACAGCAGCGAGGTGATTTTCGAGTACGCGGATGAACTGACGATCCTGCCCGTCGGCCCTGGTCGCTTGCTGTTCATGCAGCACAACGGCCCGCGCTGCTGGACTTGGAGTCAAGAATCGCCGCACCAAGCCATCGCCGCCAAACCGATGCCCGCTGAGGCTTACAAGCTGCGGGCGTCAACCGTGTACCTGGGGGGGAACGAGGTTCTGCTGTTCAGTGAAGGCGCGCGGCAGAACGTCGAGCATTCGGGTTATCAGGAGACGGTGCTGTTGGCGTGGCGCTTCAACTTCATGACCGGCACTGCGACGAAGGCGACATTGGATGGTTTCGGCAGTGAGCTACGCCAGGACACGCGCCTGCTTGTCACGCAGCCCAAGCAGGTCATTACCTTGCGCACGTTTCATGGGCAGCTTCATGTGTCCCGGGGGCATGGGGATTGGTGGGTGTGGAGTTATCGCGCCAATACGTTTGGGTCGCAGACGCTGGCGTGGTTTTGGAATCAGGGCAGTGATGAGGTGGTGAAGCTGTCGAGCAAGGACATCCCGCGTATTAAGCCGGATGTTCGTTATGTGCCGGCGCAGGATCGCTATCTGGCGTTTGAGACGGAGTTTGTGGCGCGGTTGCCGGAGTTCAGTGAGATGGTTGAAGCCAAGGGGTGTGAGATTCTGGTGTTTGAGTGAGGCGGTTTTGCCTCACCGCGATCCTTCGAACACATCAGCTTTTGTGGCGAGGGAGCTTGCTCCCGCTCGGCTCTGTAGGAGCTGCCGGAGGCTGCGATCTTTTGATCTTGAGCGTTCGCTCCAGACTCAACGGGCAATGAAAGATCGCAGCCTCGTTGCACTCGACAGCTCCTACACACAACCCAGCGGGAGCAAGCTCCCTCGCCACAGATTTGCTTAGATGCTTAGCACCCCACGAAACCCACGCGCCGCGTAATACGACTGCACGCCATTGTGGTAGATGAACACCCGGCCATAACGATAGTCGCCAAAAATCGCCCCATCGAGGGAGCGAAGCGCTGGAGGGGTTGCCAGCCAACTGGACGTTTTTGCATCAAACTCGCCGAGCGTTTGCAGGGCTCGGTACTGCTCTTCCGTCAGCAGGGCGATACCCATCTCTTCGGCCATTTCGACGGCACTGCCTTTGGGCTTGTTCTCCTTGCGTGCGTCCAGGGCGGCGCGGTCGTAGCAGAGGCTTCGGCGACCGGTTGGGCTTTCTTTGGCGCAATCGCAGAAGGTGACAGCAGCGGTTTTCGGATCGAGGCCGATCACGTCTGGCTCGCCTCCGGTGGCTTCCATGGCCTGGAGGGACTTCAGGGCATTGGGGTTGGTTTCGAGCTTGACCTGGACGTCGGCCCAGAGGATGTCTGGGTGACGGTTCAGGTTTTTTTCGAAGCGGGTTTTCAGGATTTGGATGAGGTTGTCTTGTTCTTGTTTTTTCATGGTTCGGGTGTCCGCCGGTGATCGGTTGATCAATGATAGTGACTTCTAGAGACGCTGAGTCATGCCCAAATGGTTATAGGAAATGCGTCAGACGCTCTGCTGAGCTTTCGTCCGGTTAACCTCAACCAGGACAGCGATGTTTGCGTGCGCTTCTTTGAGGACATGCTGCTGTGTGCGTTTGGTTCTGCACAACAGCTTCACGGCCCCGATGGTAGGCAGCGATACCTTCAGTCGCTGCAAGAAACAGCAGCCGAGGCTCCTGGCAGCGTTGTCCATGCCTGGGATGAAACACGGATCGTGGGGCAGATAGAGATGTCGCTGCTGAAGACAGAACCTGCAGTGGGCTACATCCACTTCTTCTATCTCACCCCTGAGTGGCGATCCCGCGGTGCAGGAAAGTTGTTGCTGGCTTACGCGACCCACTTTCTTGCAGGGCTGGGCTGCGAGCGGATGAGATTGTCGGTGAGCGAAACGAACCAAAGGGCGGCGCGGTTTTATCGTCACCATGGCTGGGCTGATATCGGACCCAGGCAAGATAAGCCAGAGCTGCGCTTGATGGAAAAGCCCATTAGCTCGGCGGTGGCGGCAACCGTATGACCTAAGATGAAGTCACCCGTAGCGTCCATCACTGAACACATGAGACCCCTATGAAGAACTTCACGATTCAACGTATTGACCACATCGTCCTGCGGGTAAAAGACATCGAACGCAGCCCCTGTGGGAACGAGCTTGCTCGCGATGGCGGCGTATCAGCCAGCAGATTGGTTGACTGTAAATCCGCTATCGCGAGCAAGCTCGCTCCCACAGGGGGTTGGAGGCCTGCTTAGCTGTTTGTCAGGCGCTGAACTGCTTGATCCAATCAAGGCCTGCCACGGTAGAGTCGGTGGGACGGTATTCACAGCCGATCCAGCCTTGATAGCCGCGCAGCTCCAGGTCTGCGAACAAAGCCGCAAAATCCATATTCCCCGTCCCCGGTTCATGACGCCCCGGGCAGTCGGCAATTTGCACATGGACGGTTCGGTCATAGAAGCGAGCCAGGATATCCGCCGCGTCCCCGGTCAACCGTTGGGCGTGGTAAAGATCGAGGATCAGCCCAACACTCGGGAACGTCTCCAGCACCTGTTGCGCCTTGCTGAAGTCGGACATGTAGTAGTCCGGCATTTCCTGCACGCAGATGACTTCAATCAGCGGCCGCAGCCCCTGGTCCTCAAGGAATTTGACGGCGTACTCCAGGTTGCGCCCATAGATCAGCGCGGCGTCTTCCTGGGTCGTAACGCCCGACATGATGTGGACATCCGAACACGCCAGCGCCTTGGCATAGCGAGCAGCCTGGAGCAAGCCGCTGCGAAACGCCTCTTCCTGGCCGTGCAAGGCTGCGATGCCTTTGGTCACGCCAGCCGGTGCGGCGAACTGGATCAGTGGCAGGTTGTGTTGAGTCAGGTGATCGGCCAGGAGACTGGCGTCGAACTCGTAGGGCGACGGGAATTCCACCGCGCGAAACCCGGCAGCGGCGGCGGCTTCGATGCGTTGTAGAAAAGGCACTTCATTGAATTGAAAACCGAGGTGAGCGTTGAACTTGGGCATGGGGTAAATCATCCATCCTGGGAAGAAACGAAATCGTCCGTTTAGAGCAACTTGCGCAGCGCCAGCACGGCACTGTCGGGTGTGGTCAGTACTGGCAGACCGGAGCGAGCCTGGGCCTGTTCGGCAGCACCGGTCATCGAAAACTGGGCGAAGCAGATCAAGTCGCAATCCTTAACCTGAGCGGCCATTTCCACGATGGCGGCATCGTGGGCTTGCGGGTTGCCGTCTTTCAACGCCTGCAATGCACCCGGAACGAAGTAGGGCACCACTTCCACCGCGCGACCACTGCGCTCTACCGCTTGCTTGAACTCGGGCATCATCGAGGTAATGGTGGGTTCGAACGTTGCCAGCACAGCAATGCGCGATGCCTGGCTCAGCGCCTGGTCGATCATGGCTTCGTTCGGCTTGAGCACGGGAATGGCCACTTCGGGTTTCACCAGGTCGATGGCATCGCCAAACGCCGAGCAGGTAAACAGAATGGCATCCGCCGCGCTTTGTACGGCGTAGTGGGACAGCGTCAGGAAGCGCGCCTTCATGCTCGTGGTCAACTCGCCCTCTTCCACCCGGTCCTGGGGCAGCGAGTCCTCAAGCAGATTGATGATCCGCGCCTGCGGCCAATGCCGGGCAAAGGCTGCCGTGATGGGCTCGATTGCCAAAGGGGTTGCGTGGATCATAAAAATTCGTGGAGCCTTCATGCTTATGCCATTCTCCAGATCATGTTTTTTGCACGGTATCAGAAGCCCCGATAGCGTGCGGAATTCCTGTGGCAAAAAACAATGCGGCACTGAGCACATGAGGCCTGTATGAAGAACTTCACGATTCAACGTATCGACCACATCGTCCTGCGCGTAAAAGACCTCGAGCGCAGCCTCGCTTTCTACACGTCGGTGCTTGGTTGCGAGCTCAAGAAGCGCCGGGACGATCTTGGCATGCTTCATCTGGGCACCGGTGTTTCGATGATTGACCTGGTGGCCGTCGACGGGCCTCTCGGTCGCCAAGGTGGACCGGCGCCCGGTAAGCAAGGGCACAACGTCGATCACCTCTGCCTGCGTATCGAGCCGTTTGATGAACAGGCCCTCCTCGCGCATTTGGCCTCGGCCGGCCTGTCCGTTGAGAAAGCGCAGATGCGCTATGGCGCGGAGGGCAAGGGCTGGTCGATCTACTGCTTCGATCCGGATGGCAACCAGATCGAGTTGAAGGGGCCGGCGTTGGAGCCCTGAGTTCAACAGACTCGGTGCCCGCTCGCGCTTGCTGCGAACACTGGCACCAAGGAAAAACCATTGCATTTGCAATTACATTGAAGAGTGCAGTATGGTCCCGGCATTACCCAATGCACGGAGCGCCTTGGTTCATGATCGGTTTTTCCACTTTCAAAAAAACACCTGACACAGGGCGAGCGGCTCAGGTCTGCATCGAAAAAATCCGAACGTACACGGCTTGCGCATCTCCGCTCTGCACCATGATCGATATTGCCAACCGATTGGAAAGTGATTCGGGCGCCGCCCAAAATATCTGGGTCATACGCCCCCACCTGCGGTCGGACGACATCAAGCAATCGCTTATCAGCGCCTGGCCCCTGCGCTTCAGCGCCACGGCCCGCGCCAGTGAAAAACCACTGCTGTACCTGACCCGTTCCGCGACGTCGGCCGAGCTTTGCGCACTGTCCAATGAATCGGCCAACCGGGGCATTTTGTGCAATGACATAGAGACCTCGCCTTCGCGCTGGCCCAAGGGCGCCCATCCCTGGGTACCGCTCTGGTTGGTCGCCAACCCGCAATGCCTGCCGTTCGACCCCGCCAGTGGTGCCGAGGCGCACGCCATTGCGCTGGCGGCTTTGCAAAGTTTGTATGTGGAAGGCAATGACGGCTTTTACTACATGGCGCTTCACGACCAACCTGATGACTTCATCGCGCCCACCGAGCACCTCTGCGCGAGCCAGGCCCTCAAGGGCATGTACAGGCTCGCCGGGATCGATACCGATTCAGCGCTTCCTCGGGTGCGCTTGCTGGGTGCAGGGTTGGCCTTGCAGTCGGTGATAGCGGCGGCGCACATGTTGCGCGACGACTGGGGCGTCGCCAGCGAGTTGTGGAGTTGCCCCAGCTACACCCGCCTGGCCCGCGACGCAGACAAAACACAACGTTGGAATCGCTTGCATCCGGGGATGCCGCGACGGTCGGCGCATTTGCTCGATTGCCTCGACACCGAAGACTGGCCGGTGGTGGCCGTGACCGGGTATGCCCAGCATGTCGCCGAGCAGATCGGAGCCCATGTCAGATCACGGTTCGTGGCGCTCGGCGCTGACTCGACCGGCCCGGCCATGGGCAAGGTGGATAAGCACTGGATCGTGGTACTGGCCCTGCAAGCCTTGGTTCAGGAGGGCGCCATCACCCAGGCACATGTCGAACAGGCCATGGCGCGGTATCAGTTGGGATGAGCAGGCCGGCGTCAGCGCGCTCGTCCGCTGTTGCGCGCGGCACTGGCCGCTCGCTCCAGCGCGTCGCTGAAGACGCGCTGCTGTGCGTCATCGAATTGCGCCAAGAACAATTCGTCCACCGCCCCTTCGTAAATGTTCCACATCTTTTTGCGCAATACCTTCCCGCTCTCGGTGATGGCGGCGTACGCACCTCGACCGTCATCGCTGGCACGGCTGCGGGTGACCAGGCCTTCGGCCTCCAGGCGGTCCACCAGGCGGGTGAGGTTGTAGCGTTCGATGGCCATGACATCGGCCAGTTCGCTCATGCGCCGTGCGCCGTCGGGACCGCTCTCCAGGCCCCATAACGCGTCGTACCACGCGTAGGCCGGCAGCCCGGCGGCCGCCAGCCGACGCTCGATTTCGCGGATCAGGCAACGGTGGGCCCTGACGAATCTGAACCAGGTATCCGGCTCGCTGGAAGACATGCAGCACCTTTCTCAAGAAATCGATTTAGTTGCAATTGTAGCGCGCGGCAGGCTAAGTTCTCGCACGTAGTTGCAAGTGCAACTACAAAATTCTCGAAGGTTGGCGTCGACCCACGCCCCTTAGTCAGGCACCAAACGACTCGGTGCTGCAGCACTGTCCAGGAGACGACAACGATGGCACAACAATCCATGTTTCTCGACGAGGATCCACAAGAGACTCGCGAATGGCTCGAATCCATTGAATCGGTGGCGAGCGTCGAGGGGCGGTCTCGCGCCCACTACCTGATTGACCAGATGCTGGATTTCGACGCCAACCGCCACGGTAATTTCTACGGGCGCGTGACGACGCCTTACGTCAATACGATCCCGGTCGAGCGTCAACAGCCCTACCCCGGCGACCTGGCCGTGGAGCGTCGGATCAATGCCTATATCCGCTGGAACGCACTGGCCATGGTGTTGCGCGCCGGCAAGCATTCGAACGTGGGTGGGCACATCGCCTCCTATGCCTCGGCGGCCGTTCTCTACGATGTGGGCTTCGAGCACTTCTTCCGTGGCCGCACCGAGCAGTTCGGTGGCGACATGGTGTACATCCAGGGCCACTCCTCGCCGGGCATCTACGGGCGCGCCTATCTGGAAGGTCGCCTGGACGAAGCACAGCTGGACAACTTCCGCCGCGAGGCCGACCGCGACGGTGTTTCGTCCTATCCGCACCCAAGGCTCATGCCGGATTTCTGGCAGTTCCCCACGGTGTCCATGGGGCTCGGGCCGATCACCGCCGCCTACCAGGCGCGGTTCATGCGTTACCTGGAAGATCGCGGGCTGAAGGAACATCAGGGGCGTAAAGTCTGGGCGTTCCTCGGTGACGGTGAAATGGACCAGCCGGAATCGCTGGCGGCAATTTCCCTCGCGGGCAGGGAGAAGCTCGACAACATCATTTTTGTCGTCAACTGCAACTTGCAGCGCCTCGACGGACCGGTGCGCGGCAACAGCAAGGTGATCCAGGAATTCGAAAGCCTGTACCGCGCAGCCGGCTGGAACGTCATCAAGGTGATCTGGGGCAGCGGTTGGGATGCGCTGTTGGAAAAGGACAAGACCGGCCTGCTACGCCAGCGGATGATGGAGTGCGTCGACGGCGACTATCAGAACTACAAGTCCCAGAACGGCGCCTATGTGCGAGAGCATTTCTTCGGCAAATACCCCGAGTTGCAGGCGCTGGTCAGTGACCTGAGCGATGACGACATCTGGAAGCTGTCGCGCGGCGGCCATGACCCGGAGAAGGTCTACAACGCCTACGCCGCCGCCATGCGCCACACCGGCGGGCCTACGGTCATCCTGGCGAAAACCGTGAAAGGCTTCGGCATGGGCGAAGCGGGCGAAGGCCAGAACATCAACCACCAACTCAAGAAGATGGGCGAGGACGCGGTCAAGGCGTTCCGTGATCGTTTCGGCCTGGACCTCACGGATGATCAACTGGGCGACATGCCCTATCTCAAGCCGGCAGCGGACAGCGTCGAAGCGCTTTACCTGCAAGCCCGGCGCACTCAGTTGGGCGGCTACGTGCCTGCGCGCTTCAGTGCGGTGGAGCCTTTGCAGATCCCGCCATTATCGACCTTGGACACCCAGCTCAAAGGCACCGGCGAGCGGGCGATCTCCACCACCATGGCCTTCGTGCGCATCCTCGGCACGCTGCTCAAGGACCCGAACATCGGCAAGCTGATCGTGCCGATCGTCCCGGACGAATCACGCACTTTCGGTATGGAAAGCCTGTTCCGCCAGATCGGTATCCACTCCCACGTCGGCCAGCTGTATACGCCGCAAGACGCCGGCCAGTTGAGCTATTACAAGGAAGCCCGGGATGGCCAGATCATGCAGGAGGGGTTGAACGAGTCCGGCGGGATTTCTTCGTGGATTGCCGCGAGCACTTCCTACAGCACCCATGGCGTGATGACGGTGCCCTTCTACATTTTCTACTCGATGTTCGGCTTCCAGCGCGTCGGCGACCTCGCCTGGGCCGCTGGCGATGCCCGCGCCCGGGGGTTCCTGCTCGGCGCCACGTCCGGCCGAACCACATTGATGGGCGAAGGCCTGCAACATGACGACGGCCACAGCCATGTGCTGTCCTCCACCATCCCCTGCTGCGTGTCCTACGACCCGACCTACGCCTATGAACTGGCGGTGATCATCCAGGACGGCATGCGGCGAATGTATGTCGACAACGAGGACATTTATTACTACATCACCCTGCTCAACGAAAACTATGCCCATCCGCCCATGCCCGAAGGGGTCGAGCAAGATATTCTGAAAGGCATGTACCGGCTCTCAGCCCCTGCGCAGCCCAACGAAGGCAAGCATGTGCAACTCATGGGCTGCGGTTCGATCCTGCGCGAAGTCGCCGCCGCCGCGCAGTTGCTGGAGCAGGACTTCGGCGTCAGCAGCGAAGTGTGGAGCGTCACCAGCCTGACCGAACTGCGTCGGGACGGCCAGGATGCCGAACGCTGGAACCTGCTCCATCCACAGCAGGTACCTCGTATCAGCCATGTTGAAAGCTGCTTGCTGGATAAGCAGGGGCCGGTGGTGGTCGCGACCGACTACATGAAGATATTCGCTGACCAGATCCGCCCGTTCGTGCCCAAACGCCGCTTCGTGGCCTTGGGCACCGACGGCTTTGGCCAGTCGGACACCCGTGAATCGCTGCGCAGGTTCTTCGAAGTGGATCGCCATTTCATCGTATTGGCGGCCTTGAAGGCGCTGGCCGATGACGGGGCGATAGCGCGGGAAAAAGTCGCCGAGGCGATTGTGCTTTATGGCATTGACCCGGAGAAACAGAACCCGACAGCGGTTTGAGCCCTTCCCGCTTGCAGCGGCGTCCCCGGGGTCGGTGGTGAACGCCGTATTTGCAAGCATCCGAGATCAAAACTGTGGGAGCGAGCCTGCTCGCGAAGGCGGTCTGTCTGAGACGGTGATGTTGGCTGTGCCGCCGTCATCGCGAGCAAGCTCGCTCCCACAGGAGGGGCGGTGGTGAACGCTGCATTTGCAAACACCCGCTCCCACAGGGGATTGGCGGTGGACACTGAGTTTGCCGATCAGGCCAGGAGGTGTTTGGAGATCACCTTGGAGATTTCCACAATGCCGGTCTTGCCGGTGAATTCGAATTTCACTTTGCCCAGGGATGAAAAGTAGATCTCCAGTTCAGAGTCCAGGTCGAAGGTGCCGGAGGTTTCGACCGAGTAGGCGACGATGTTTTTGTAGGGCAAGGAGGTGAAGTCTTTTTTGCTGCCGGTGATGCCCTGTACGTTCACCGCGATGATGCGTTTGTTGGTGAAAACCACACCGTCGCGCATGGATTTATAAGCGTCGATGACCTGTTCACCGTCCAGTAGCAGGGCCGTGACACGTTCGGCGTATTCGTCGTTTTGCTTGAGCTTGAAGAAGCCTTTGTTGTTGAAGTCGATCATCCATAAGTCCTTGTCGAGAAGAAGAGGGTATTGCCTACAGCCCGGCGGCAGGTGATGGACGCAATAGTGGCACTTTAGTAGCATTCGCCGACTTTATCGATCCTTCAAGGTTGACCTATGCTCGCCCTGCCTCACTGTCCTGCCCCGTTGTTAGCATTGTCCGCGTTGTTTGTATTGCTCGGCGGCTGCAGCGTCAATGGCACTTATCCCGATGCCATCGAACCAGACGCCGCCAAGTTGCGGTTCGTCGCCAATACCAGCAACGCCACGCTGGATTATTTCGACGCGGCCCATTGCGACGGGCAAACCACCGGCATTCTCAACAATATGCTGCTGAGCGATACCGCGCGGCGGGTGGGGATGAGCGTTCCGGCACCCAAGGATGCCAGGGGTTATTTGGAGGTCAAGCTCAAGCCCGGTGAGCAGATTCACCTGCGCACCAACATGAACAGCGGTTATGCCGTGTGCGGCAAGGGCTTCAATTTTACGCCCGAGGCCAATGCCGAGTACGAGGTGACGTTCAAGTCCGAGAAGAACTTCTGCCTGACTCGGTTGCAACGCTTGCAACGGATCGACGGCAAGGACGTGCGCACACCGATCCCGCTCCTGAAAAAAGACTTTCCCGCCTGCGCTGGTCGCAATGCGCTGTTCCCCAAGATCTACCCGGACACGCCCCATCGCTTGGAGCTGATGAACCGAGTCATCGATAAAAGCCTGGTCGTCACGGTGAAGAGCGATCCGGCCAAGGAAAAAGTCGAGCCTTATTCGCCAGAGAAGCTGGACACCCTGATCAGCGAACGCAAGGCCAAGCTCGGCTTCGAGCTGCCGGCTGACTACTGGACGCTGTACCGGGAAAACCTGAAGACGTTTGGCGATGACATGGCGCAGAACAAGGCGCACTCGATGGAACGCTTCAAGGACGAATACCAGACCCGCCTGCGGCAGTTGAAGGACGAGCAGTTGGAGCAGTGGGCGTTGCCCAAAACCGCCAACGCCAAACCGGAAAAAGCCGAGGTCGACCTGGACGTCGCGATGATGGTGGAGTACTTCCGGATCGGGAATGGGGTGATGGTCGAAGCGGTAGGTCATCACCTGGAGAGGATGGCGCAGATGGATGAGCGTTACGGGGTATGTGCGCGGTTTGCGGAGTGCTGGAAGCGCAACTAGCAAGAGGATGGGCCACCGTCTTCGCGAGCAAGCTCGCTCCCACAGGGGGTTGGTGCTGGACGCAGCATTTGCAAACACCCGAGATCAAAAACTGTGGGAGCGAGCTTGCTCGCGATAGCGGTCTGCCCGGGCCGGTGATGCTGAATGTACCGCCGTCATCGCGAGCAAGCTCGCTCCCACAGGGGATTGCGGTGGGCCCAGGATCAGTGAACAGCCGAGATCAAAATTGTGGGAGCGAGCTTGCTCGCGATAGCGGTCTGCCCGGGCCGGTGATGCTGAATGTGCCGCCGTCTTCGCGAGCAGGCTCGCTCCCACAAGAGGATTGCGGCGGGCATAAGATCTGTGAACCCTGCGACGGGTGATTTTTCTCCTAGACTTATCGCTGTTTGCTGTACGTCGGGTTTCGAAGAGACCCGTACGATAAATATAAAATGCAAAGGGAACTTCGCAATGCTCAAACCTATGTGGAAAGCGCTTGCCTGCACGCTGGCTTTTGGGGCGTGGGGCACGGTGGTGGCGGCCGAGCCGATCGTCATCAAATTCTCCCACGTGGTAGGTGACCAAACGCCCAAGGGCCAGGGCGCGTTGATGTTCAAGAAGCTGGCGGAAGAGCGGCTGCCGGGCAAGGTGAAGGTCGAGGTGTACCCCAACTCCACGCTGTATGGCGATGACAAGGAGTTGGAAGCCTTGCTCCTCGGGGAAGTGCAGATCATTGCGCGGTCGCTGGCCAAGTTCGATCAGTACACCAAGACCGTGCAGTTGTTCGACTTACCGTTTTTATTCGACGACATCGCCGCCGTGGACCGTTTTCAGCAGAGCCCCGAGGGCCAGAAGCTGCTCAAGTCCATGGAAAGCAAGAACATCACCGGCCTGGCCTATTGGCACAACGGCATGAAGCAGCTATCGGCCAACAAGCCCCTGCGCACACCCGAGGATGCCCGCAGCCTGACGTTCCGGATCCAGACCTCCGCAGTGCTGGAGGAACAGTTCAAGGCGGTGGACGCCAAGGCTAAACCGATGATTTTCTCAGTGGTGTACCAGGGTTTGCGCACCGGTTTGGTCAACGGCACGGAAAACACCTATTCGAACTTCTACAACCAGAAACTCAATGAAGTGCAGAAATACGTCACCGAGTCCAACCACGGCATACTCGACTACATGTTGATCACCACCTCGGACTTCTGGAACGGCCTGCCGCCGGATATTCGCAGCGAACTGGACAAGATCGTGGTCGAGTCCACCGCCCATGCCAACCAGGAAGCGGAGCGGTTCAACCAGCTGGATAAGCAGCATGTACTCGATGCCAAGACCACCGAAATCATTACCCTCACACCGGAGCAGCGAAATGCCTGGCGCGAGAAGATGAAGCCGGTATGGGCCAAGTTTGAAACTCAAATCGGGCCGGATTTGATCAAGGCGGCGGAGGCTTCAAACAAGGTCCAATGATGTAACAAGGCCGGGGGTAACTTGGTGCCCCTGGCTGAACACTATCTGTGGCGAGGGAGCTTGCTCCCGCTGGCTGCGCAGCAGCCCCCAAATATTTGCCTGACACACCGCGTTGTCAGGTTTTAGGGGCGCTGCGCGCCCCAGCGGGAGCAAGCTCCCTCGCCACAAAAGCAGGGTTGCCACAATGCCTCCCCGTCCCCAGCAACCCAGCACATTGCGTTATGATCCCCGCCTCTCCCTGAACAGAGCTTTTACCCACGAATGCTACCGTCCACCTCCGACACCCCCACCCTGCCCGCCGTCCTGGTCGGTCCACTGTTGCGACGGCTGGAGCCCACGCGGCTGGTGATGTGGCTGGTGGGCACGCGAGCATTGGCGTTGACGTTGCGCGTGGCCGGCGTGGGCGATCTTGCACTGGATGCGACGCGCTGCACCGTGGTGCCGGTGGGGCAGCGGGCGTTTGTACACTTGATCGATGTGCGGCTCGACAGCCCCCTGCCCCGGGACGTGACGATTGACTACGACTTGCTGGTGAACGGCGCGCCCATCGCCGAATGGGCGCCGCACCTGCTGTATGACGGCGCACAGTGCCCGAATTTCATGCTGCATTCGCGCATCGAGCAACTGGTCCACGGCTCTTGCCGCAAACCCCATTACCCAGCCAACGACGGCCTGCTATGCGTCGATCGGCTGTTGGCGCAAGCCCCTGAGCAACGCCCGGCATTGCTGATGATGAGCGGCGACCAGGTCTATGCCGACGACGTTGCCGGGCCCATGTTGCGGGCGATTCATGCGCTGATCGAATGCTTGGGGCTGTTCGAGGAATGCCTGGACGGTGCCGTGGTGGAAGACAGCGCCAAGCTCTATCAGCACCCGGCCAGTTATTACCATCGTGCCGATTTGTTGCCCGCACATGAGAGTAACGAAACCCTGCGCGAACGATTTTTCGGCGGGGCCCGCAAGCCGATTTTCACCAGCAGCAGCGCCGACAATCACCTGGTGACCTTCGCCGAGGTCATGGCGATGTACCTGCTGGTGTGGTCGCCCGTGCCCTGGACGTTGATCGCGGTGCAACCGCCCGAACTGACCGTGGAACGGCGCCAGCGCTACGACCTGGAACAGCAGCGCATCGTGGCGTTCAAGACCGGGCTGGGCGGCGTGGCGCGAGTGTTTGCACACCTGTCGTGCCTGATGATTTTCGACGACCACGACATTACCGATGACTGGAACCTGTCTGCGCAGTGGGAGGAAACGGCCTACGGCCATCCGTTCTCCAAACGCATCATCGGCAATGCGTTGATCGCCTACATGCTCTGCCAGGGCTGGGGCAACAACCCGGATGCCTTCGCTGACGTGCTCCCGCAAACCTTGGCCCTGAGCGACACCGCCCGGGACCGTTACCTCGACAGCGAACCCCAGGACCAACTGATCGACACCCTGCTGGGTTTCCAGCAATGGCATTACGTGCTGCCGAGCACCCCGGCCCTGGTGGTGCTCGACACCCGCACCCGCCGCTGGCGCAGCGAGAACAACCTCAAGCAACCTTCCGGCCTGCTGGATTGGGAAGCCCTGAGCGAGTTGCAGCAGGAATTGCTGGATCACCCGTCGGCGATTATCGTCTCACCGGCGCCGATCTTCGGTGTGAAGCTGATCGAGACTGTGCAGCGGGTGTTCAGTTGGTGCGGTTATCCGCTGCTGGTGGATGCGGAAAACTGGATGGCCCATCGCGGCGCTGCCCAGGTGATCCTGAACATTTTCCGCCACTCGCGTACGCCTGGTAATTACGTGGTGCTGTCCGGGGACGTGCATTATTCCTTCGTTTACGAAGTATTGATCCCACACCGCAAGGGCGGTCCGCGCATTTGGCAGATCACCAGCAGTGGCATCAAGAATGAATTTCCCCCTGCGCTGCTGGAATGGTTCGATCGCCTGAACCGCTGGCTCTATTCGCCGCGCTCGCCCCTGAACTGGTTCACCAAGCGCCGCAGCATGCGCATCGTCCCTCACACCCCGGAACACGCCGAGGCCGGTGAGCGGCTGTGGAACAGCGCCGGCATTGGCCAGGTGTTCTTCAATGAACAAGGGCAGCCCGCGAAGATCTACCAGCACAACGCCAACGGCCAACCGCCCACGCGGATGCGGCCGCCCAAATCCCCATCAGCCTGAAATCTGTGGGAGCGAGCTTGCTCGCGATGACGGCGGCATGATCAGTATTTTCGCAAGCTGACACTCCGCTATCGCGAGCAAGCTCGCTCCCACAGGGGAGGTGGCAGGTCAGAACGCCAATTGCAGGCTCTGCTGGCCTTCAAGGCTGAGCAGCAACTGTTTCGCCGCCAGGCCGCCAGCGAAGCCGGTAAGGCTGCCGGAACTGCCGATGACGCGGTGACACGGGGCGATGATCGAGATGGGGTTGCGGCCATTGGCGGCGCCGACCGCCCGGACCGCCGTCGGTTGGCCAATCTGGATGGCGATGTCGCGGTAGCTGCGGGTTTCGCCAAAGGGGATCGTCAACAGGGCTTGCCAGACCCGCACCTGGAAATCAGTGCCCGCGAAGTCCAGCTCCAGCTCGAAACGACGGCGCTGGCCGGCGAAGTATTCCAGCAACTGACGCTCGGTTTCCTTGAGGACCGGATGCTGGGTGTCCTCCTCCAAAGGCCCCAGCCGCACCCGATTGAGCCGCTCGTTTTCCCAGAGGATGGCCGCCAGCCGTGTCTTCCGGGCGACGAGGATCAGTTGGCCAACGGGGGATTGGATGGTTTTGTACTGGGGCAACATCGAGGGATTCCTTGTCAAAGCCTTTGTGGCGAGGGAGCTTGCTCCCGTTGGGTTGCGAGGCGACCCTACACTTGGCACCGCGGTGTGTCAGGTTATTAGTTGGGGGGTTGCTTCGCAGCCCAGCGGGAGCAAGCTCCCTCGCCACAGATTTTTCTCACCGCTCCCAAATCTTGCTCAGCCCAACAACCCCAACGCCTTCGCCCGCGCCACCGCCTGGGTGCGGCGCTCGACGCCGAGTTTGCTGTTGATGTGGCTGGCATGGGTCTTGACGGTGTGCAGCGAGATAAACAACTGCTCGCTGATTTCCTGGTTCGAGCACCCTTGGGCAATCAACTGCAACACCGCCCGCTCGCGACTGCTGAGGGTTTCGACCGGCGCCGCCGGGTCGGCAGGCTGGGCCACCGTCGAGGGCAGGCGTTCGAGCAGGTGCTCGCGCAAGGTACTGGGCGGTGCTTGCAGCAGCTGTTCGCGCAACCATTCACGGTGCTCGCCGAACAACCACTCGAAGGGCTGCAATACTCCGCCGCTGGCAGCTTCGAAAGCCTGGGCCAGGGTGCGACGGGCTTCGGGTTCACGCCCTATGCTCAGCAGCAAGGCGACTTTCTGATTGAGCGCCATCACGCTGAGCATCTGCCGGCCACTTTGCTGACCGTGTTCAAGCAAGGCATCGAGCCGTCCTTGCGCGAGTATCGGTTGGCCTCGGATGGACTCCAGCACCGCCTGTTGCAACTCGACATGCAGCGGCAGTTGCGGGTGGAATTCCGGTGGTGCGGCGGCCCGTTCGCCCGTGTAGGTCTGGCCCAGCCGGGCCAGCCAGGCTTCGGCCAGGTCGGTGCGGCCTTGGGCCAACCAGAGTTCGCACTTGACCAGGGTGATCATCGCCAGATAGTAGATCGGCGGAACGTCCCAGATATGCATCAGCCGCTCGGCTTCCGCCAGTTCGGCGAAGGCCCGGGCGAACTCGCCGCTGTAGCCTTCGATACGCGCGATCACGCAATGGCCGATCAGCACGCTGATGTCGCGGCAGGCGCGGGCTTCGGTGAGACCCGCCTGTAGCCGCGCAAGGCCAACCTGGGGCTGCATGCGCAAGGTCAGCAAAAAACCTTCGTACATGATCAAGCGCGCCCGCACCGCATAAAGCCGCTGGGGCGACAGCTTGTGCAAACGTTGCAGGCCCTGGTGCACTTCATCCAGCGCCCGCAGGATCTCTCCCCGCGCCTGCAGGACGCGGGCACGATCGTAATGGGCCAGGGCCTCGAACAGTGGATTACCGACCCGTTGCGCCAGCTCCAGGGAATCGCGGTTCAGGTTCCGGGCGCGCCACAGGTCGCCGTCGGCAATCGCCAGGTTCGACAGTGTGGACAGGCACATCAGGCGCTGGCCGTAGCGTTTTTGCGGCAGGCTCTCCAAAGCTTCGCTGCAATACCGCACGGTGGCCTCGCGATCCCCCCGGCCACGGGCGACGATCCCACTCAGGGCCAGCCATTGGGCGAGCATGGATTTTTGCGCAGTGGCCGAGGGAGCCGGCAGGAAACGACTCAAGTGCGCCGCCAGCTCTTCGGCAGCGTCCAACTGGCAGGCCAGCCCCAACGCCCAGCTGTAGAGCACGATCAGCCGCGGGGTGCTGATGAGCAGGCTGTCGGGCAAGTCCATTTTCCAGCGTAGCAACATGCCGACGTTCTGCTCGGCCAGCAGTTGCTCCTCCGAGAGGTTCTGCACCAGGTTCGCCGCCACGTCCAGGTGCCCGGCCCGCAGCGCCTGCTCCACGGCTTCGTCGATCAGGCCCTGGGCGTTGAACCAGCGACAGGCCCGCAGGTGCAGGGTCGCGGCCGGGACCATGGCCGGCGCGCTGGGGCGACTGCGCAGCAGGTCGGAAAACAGGTGGTGGTATCGGTACCAATGGCCGTGCTCGTCCAGCGGTACCAGGAACACCTGGTGGGCCGCCAGGTAGCGGAGGATTTCGGCGCTGTCATGGGCCTCGCGCACCGCGTCGCACAGTTCGCTGCAAAAGCGCTCCTGAGGCGCCGTGTCGTAGAGAAATGCCTGCACCTCGGCGGGCAGGCAGTCGATGACCTCTTCAAGCAGATAATCGCGAATCAGCCCTTCGCCGCCGTGCAAGGCCTGGGGCAGCAGGCCTTCGGGACCGGCTTCGGAGGCGGCCAGCAACCAGAAACGCAACCCGGCCACCCAACCTTCGCTGCGCCGGATAAGATTTTCCAGCGCCTCACCGCGCAACGAACTGCTGTGATGCTGAAGCAGCGTCGAGGCTTCGTCATGGGTCAGGCGCAGGTCCTGCTCATTGAGTTCGAGCAGTTGCCGCGACAGGCGCAGGCGCGCCAGATGCCAGTCCGGGCGCTGGCGGCTGGTGACGAGGACCAGCAACCCGTCGGGCAGGTGATTGAGGAAAAATTGCAGGCAGCGATCCAGCACCGGGCTTTGGGCCAGGTGGTAATCGTCGAGCACCAGCAGCAAGGGCTCGTGGGGCGATAAGTGCGTGGACAGTTCGTCCAGCAGGCCGTCGAGCCATTCTTCGAAGGCAAAGGGTTGATGACGTTGGCGCATTTTCAGCAGCCCCAGCGCCCGACCGCCCAGTTGCGGGAAAAAGGCCTGTAGCCCTTCGAGCAACCGTTCAAGGAAGCGGCCTGGATCGTTGTCCCGGGCGCTGAGCCCCAGCCAGAGGCTTTGCCAATGGGCCGGCAGGCTCTGGCAGAACTCCACCGCCAGGGAGCTTTTACCGAACCCCGCCGGGGCACTGACCAACAGCAACCGGCCTCCGAGCCCTGCGCTCAAACGCTCGCACAACCGCGGCCGCACGACATGGCCGTCGGGCAAGGGCGGGCGGTAGAAACGCCCGTCCTGTACCGCGATGGCTGCGCGGGCAGAATCCGGAAGTGAAGACAAATCAGTCATGGCCGGCTCTTGTTGAAAGGCGGGTGGCGGCGTTGCAGATGTCCGCAGACTAGCGGTAAACGAGGAGGTATTGAAGGGAGTGCTACAAATGGCTACAAAAAGACTACAAGCCGACCGATTTGAAAAAACTCAGGCAGCCACCGCTCTTGCTCCCGCTGGGTTGTAGGAGCTGTGTAGGAGCTGTCGAGTGCAACGAGGCTGCGATCTTTCCCCAGACACTTGAATCTCAAAGCGAAAGATCAGGATCAAAAGATCGTCCGAACGCGGCCCGAGCCTTCGCCAGCTCCTACAGAATCCAGCGGGAGCAAGCTCCCTCGCCACAGGGTTTTGTGTTGACTGATCGAACAAAAAAAAGCCCCGAACCAGTCGGGGCGTTTCTTCGAGGATGCGGCCTCGGGTAAAGCGGTTTAGCGGATGCCGTCCTGACGCAGGGCGTTCGGGGTGAAATCGGCGGTGGTGGCGGTGAAGCCGAAGTCGTAGGCCGATTTCTCTTCGTTCTTCATGCCCAGTGCCAGGTAGCGGCCGGACTGCAGGTCGTAGAGGGTTTCCAGGGCGTACCACGGCACTTGCTTGTCGTAGTAGTTCTCGGCATGGGCCTCGGCCACGCGCCACAGTTGGCCACGGCCGTCGTAGTGGTCGATCACCGCAGCTTGCCAGGTGTCTTCATCGATAAAGAAGTCACGCTTGGCGTAGATGTGGCGCTGGCCTTCCTTCAGCGTCGCGGTCACGTGCCAGACACGACGCAGCTCGTAGCGTGCCAGGTCCTGGTTGATGTGGCCGGCCTTGAGGATGTCGGCGTACTTGAGTTGCGGCGAATCGATCTTGTAGCTGTTGGAGGCGATGTACAGCTCTTTCTTGCCTTCCAGCTTCCAGTCGTAGCGGTCCGGCGCGCCGTTGTACATGTCCAGGTTATCGGAGGTACGCAGGCCGTCGGCGGCGGTACCCGGGCCGTCGTAGGACACTTGCGGGGCACGGCGCACACGGCGCTGACCAGCGTTGTAGACCCACGCCGAACGCGGTTCCTTCACCTGGTCGAGGGTTTCGTGCACCAGCAGCACACCACCGGCCAGGCGCGCCGGCGCGGTCACTTGCTGCTTGAAGTAGAACAGGATGTTGCCCGGGTTGGCCGGATCGAAATCCTTCATCTTGTCGCGGAACACGAACTGGTCGCGGAAGTACACCAGGCTGTACGAACCGTTGGGCTGTGGAGTGGCCTGGGTGACCAGGCGCGTCACGCTGCCGCCACGATAGCGGGTGATGTGGTTCCAGATGACTTCCACGCCGCTCTGGGGAATCGGGAACGGCACGGCCGTCTCGAAGTTCTCCAGGCCGTTGCCGCCGGAGACCAGCTTGGTGTTGACCGCGTTTTTCTTGATGGAGGCGAACACCTCGTCCGGCACGGTGGCACCGCGATGGGTCGGATAGACCGGCATCTTGAAGGTTTCCGGGTAACGCTTGAACATCGCGTACTGGCCCGGCGCGAGCTTGTCCTTGTACTGGTCGACGTTCTGCGCGGTGATGGTGAACAGCGGTTTTTCACTGGCGTATGGGTCGGCGAGAAAGCCCTTGCTGTCCACGGAGCCGGCATTCTTGGCCATGGCTTTCCAGGCCGAGATCGAGCCGTCGGCATTGCCGGCCATCTCGGCGCCCATCGGTGTCAGGCTCTTGCCGAGTTTATCGGCCTCGGCCGCAGGCACTGCCGCCATGACGCTGGCGGCCAGCAGGGAGAGCCCCAGAACACCGGCCTGCAACAGATTCTTTGTTATTTTCATAGTGTGTCGTCCTGAAATACGGTGCTTAGAAGGTCACGCCGACGCTGAGCGCCAGGAAGTCGCGATCGTCCACGGTGCTGAAGTCGCCACCAAAGAAGTTGGTGTAGGCCAGGCTGGCGTTGTAGGTGTTCTGGTACTCGGCATCCAGCCCGAGGCTGACGGCTTTGCGGCCTTCTTCGAAGTTGCCACCAGGGCCTGGCGAGTAGCCTTTGACGTCATGGGACCAGGCCACGTTGGGCTTGAGGTTCACACCCGCGAAGACGTCCGGGTATTCCCAGATGGCGCGCGCGCGGTAGCCCCAGGAGGTGGAGGTGGTGAAGCCGTCGTTGTTGCAGTTGCTGTTCACGTCGTTGATGGTCTGGCCGCCACCTGCGGCGGTAGCGCCGTTGAGCCTGTCACAGGCTCCGGCGGGCAGTTGACCCGGACCAAAGACAGGGTCACGACCGTAGCGAACGTCCGACTTGCTTTCCAAGCCTCCAACATGAGTAACGCCGACTTCACCTACCAGTGTGAGGCGACTGGCGCCCATGACCTGATCCAAGAAGTGGGTGAAGGTGGTCTGGAACTGAGTGATTTCCTTGCGGCGATAACCATGCAGATCCTGGCCTGGCACACCCGTGAGCAGCGACGCATTGCCCAACGTAGGACCACCGAGCGGGCGAACGCCGGCGAACAGGATATCGGTGGTGCTCAATTGCACCGGTGCATTCGGGCGATAGCTCAATTCACCGCTCCACGCCGTACCGGTAGGCAGCGTCGTGGAGAAGCTCAGGCCGTAGAGGCGAATGTCTTCCGGATATTCGACGAAATATTGCGAGTTGCCTGCAACCAGCAGAGGCGCCAGTCCGGCAAACGGAGGGGGCAATCCTGCAGCTATGTTGTAGACCGACTGCGAGGCACCCGTGGCACTGAAAATCGGCGCACGACTGTGGTAGTTCATGAAGTAGGCACCGAACTCGGTGTCCAGCGGCTCGAACATGTACTTCAACGAAGCGCCCCACTGACCACTGTCACGGGCGTCGCGATCCGGCCCGCGGCGTACCAGTACGCCTTCTTCGTTGACGTCGACACCCAGTGCGGCCGCTGGGCCCAACGCGGCGGCTGGGAGCGTGGAACGCTTGCTCAACACCCGCAAATTATCGGTACACCCATCAGCAATCACATCCGGCTGGGAAAAGAACGTACCGCAGTTATCCACAACGGTCTGGTCCCACTCCAACTGGTAGAAAGCTTCAGCCGACAAATTATCGGTCAGGCTCTGGGACACATAGAACATGTTGACCGGGATCAGGCCTTCCTTGATCTCGGCACCAGGGCGACGGAACGCGGACACGTCGACCGGGTTGATGGAGTTGATGCCGCCCTGGATGAAGGTACTTTCACCCCAGCTGACCACTTGTTTGCCCAGGCGGACCGAACCCGGCTGATCGGCGATGGCGTAGTTGTGGTAGACGAATGCATCGAGAATCTGTCCGCCGGAGGACTTGGCGCCTTCCTTGCGGTTGTTGTCGCTGATGTCCTTGTACAGGCGGTTTTCGTCCTTGAGTTCGAAGTCGTACCAGTACTTGCCGCGCACGAACACGCCGGTATCGCCGTACTTCAGTTCCAGGTCATGGATGCCCTTGAAGATCTTCGAGAAGGTTTCCCCGCGCTTGAAGTTCAAGTGGCCGTCATCGGAGGTCTGCGACAAACCCTTGCCGCCATTGTTGACACCGATCAGGTCCTTGTTGGCGTTGGCCGTGGACCAGCTCGCGCCGACCGACAGGGACGAGTCGAACTGGCCTTCGATTTCACCGATGTTGAAACTGACGCCGAATGCTGGCCCGGCGAGCGAAGAGGCGAGACTGACCGCCAGAGGCAGTTTTGCCCGGCGCCAGAACGTGGTTGCTGAGGTCATCGACGCTACTCCATGTGCATTATTGTTATGGCAGTGGACATTTCAAGAACACCTCGATGGCTGGGAGCGGCAGCGTCCCGACATCCATCAAGGTCGCATCGCCCTTTCGTGCGTGCGCCCCGTTCCTGAGAATCCGTGAGCGGACTATAGCCAGCAGGTAGTACGGCTTGATCCCTCTAAAGTGTGATTTGCAGCCCTCAACCACTCTGGAACAGTCCTTTCGCCAGGCCGACAGGTGTCGGCACGGCAAGGATGGCTGAAATTTGCGGTTTGACAAGTCAAGCGCTTGCTTGGTGGGGCTGCCGTGCCCTTTCGGGCACGGCAAAAAGGCCTAAAGCGTGGAGAGGAAGGTGCTGTTGTTGCTCTGCCATTCGGTGATGTCGACGCGGATGCGCTTTTTGTCGAGCTTGCCGACGCTGGTCTTGGGAATTTCCGTAACAAGGGCTATCTGGCTCGGGATCGCCCACTTGCTCAAGTGCCCCAGCTCGACGAACGGCTTGAGGTGTTCCTTGAGTTCACGAGCCCCGATCTGATGCCCTTCGCGAATCACCAGCAGGGCAAACGGCCGCTCGCCCCACTGCGGATCGGGAATGCCGACCACTGCTACTTCGCGTACCGCCACGTGACGGCTGATGAGGTCTTCCAGGTCCAGGGACGAGATCCATTCGCCACCGGTCTTGATCACGTCCTTGATGCGATCACGGATGTCGATGAAGCCCATGTTATCCAGCGTGGCGACGTCACCGGTGTGCAGCCAGCCTCCGGCCCAGAGCTCGGCGCCCTTCTGCGGCTCGTTGAAATAGCCCTCGGTGAGCCACGGCGCGCGCAGTACCAGTTCGCCCTGGGTCTCGCCGTCGGCCGGCAGGAAACGCCCCTCGGTGTCGACGATCGCCGCTTCCACCAGCGGGCCCGGCACACCGGCCTTGATCCGGTAGGTGGTGCGTTCGTCTTCGCTGCCGGCCATCAGTTCATCGTTGAGGTGGGCACAGGACACCAGCGGGCCGGTTTCCGACATGCCATAGGCGGCAGTGAGCTGGATGCCCCGGGCCTTGGCCGCTTCGTACAGGCTGCGATTCAGGGCGCTGCCACCGATGACGATTTTCCAACCGCCGAAATCGGTGTCCTGAGCCCCCTTGGAATTGAGGACCATTTGCAGGATGGTCGGCACGCAATGGGAAAAGGTGACCTTTTCCTTGCGCCACAGCTGGACCAGGAATTCGGGATCGTAGCGCCCCGGGTAAACCTGCTTGAGCCCGAGCATGGTCGCGACATAGGGCAGGCCCCAGGCGTGGACATGGAACATCGGCGTGATGGGCATGTACACGTCGTTGGTGCCCAGCAACCGCACGCTGTCGATAGACCCCATGATGGTCGCCACGCCCATGGTGTGCAGCACCAGTTGCCGATGGGTGAAGTACACGCCCTTGGGGTTGCCGGTGGTGCCGGTGGTATAGAACGTGGTGGCGACGGAGTTTTCGTCGAAATCCTGGAAGTCGTAGGTAGGGGCGGCGGCGGCCAGCAGTTGCTCGTATTCACCCACCAGGTTCGGCAAGTCGGCGGTTTTTTCCGGCAGGTCGGTCAGCAGCAGGGTCTTGTCCACCGTGGTCAGGTGCCCGGCAATCGCCTGGTACAAGCCGACGAACTCGCTGTTGACCAGCACGAAGCGGTCCTCGGCGTGGTTCATGGTGTAGAGGATCTGTTCCGGTGACAGGCGCACATTGATGGTGTGGATCACCGCACCGATCATCGGGATCGCGAACATGCATTCCAGGTAGCGATGGCTGTCCCAGTCCATCACCGCCACGGTATCACCGGCCTTGACCCCCGCCTCGGTCAACACGTTGGCCAGCCGCGCGACCCGTTCGATCAGCGTCGGATAGCTGTAGCGCAACTGGTCACGGTAGATGATCTCGCGGGTTTTCTCGTAACGCGTGCCGGACATCAGCAGCCGCTTGATCAGCAGCGGGTATTGATAGGCGCCTTCGGCTGGAGGAATAACGCGAGTCTGCAACATAAGAGTCCCTTTTCTGACTGCACGGTCTTGGCTGGAAGTTAGCACTCTAGAGCGCTTATACACCGATCAAATCAGCCAAAGGAATGATTTGATTGGCACGCAAATACTAGCCTTGGGCCATCCCTCGCAGGGTTTCGCAAACCTTGCGGAGCCAAACCTTGTCAGATCGGGATCCAACAGCGAGCATAGGTATCAGGCTAGTTACAAAAACCTGTGGGAAAAATGCCCTGGCAGGTTTCCAGCATGCCACCACTTTTTGGCAGAGAATAATGAACAACGAACCGACCTCATCCCAGGCCACCGAGCCTCAGGGTGCGCCACTTGTGTCGATCGTGGCCCCTTGCTACAACGCCGAGAAATACCTGGAAGAAGCGATCCACAGCCTCTTTGCCCAGGATTACCGGAACCTTGAGGTCATCGTGGTCGACGACGGCTCCACCGACAACAGCCTCGTCATGCTGCGGCAGTTGCAGCAAACCTACGATTTCCAGCTCTACTCTCAGGAGAACCAGGGCGTCAGTGCGGCACTCAACCACGGGCTGAAGTATGCCAAGGGCACTTATGTCGCAACCCCGGACCTTGACGATGTGATGTTGCCCCATTCGATCCGGGTCCGTGCCCAATACCTGGACGAGCATCCGCAGGTGGGCTGTGTCGGCGCGCTGGTCATCTACATGGACAGCGAGGGCCGGACCATCAAGGAGCAACAGCGCGACCACATCAAGGTGCATACCTTCGATGATCTGCTGCGCGACGCCACGGTCATCGGCGCACCCACGGCCCTGTATCGCATGAGCACCCTGCAGCACGCCGATTTTTATGATCCGCAGCTAAGGGTCCAGGATTTCCAGATCACCCTGCGGATCGCCCGCCTGGGGTATGCAATCCATGAATTACCGATCAGCGTCACGCGCTATCGGCGCCACCCCAATAACCTGTCAAGGAAATACCGCTTGATGCTCAAGTCGGACCTGCAGGCCATCGAGCCCTATCGGGACCACCCCGCCTACGAGTCGGCCCGCACGGTGCTGGTGCACAAAGCGCTGAAGTACGCCGTAGTCGAAGACCGGAAGGAAGCCTGGCAACTGTTGCGCAGCATCCCGTGGCGTCACTGGAACAAAACCAGTTTCAAGCGCTTCAAGCGACTGGTCTTGCGATGGCCGATGACAAGGTTCCAATCATGAAATTCTTGCAGAAACTCAAGGAGCGAAAGGAGCGAAAGGAGCGAAAGCACCTCAGGCGTCTGGAGAAACTCGAAAGAGCGCCGGAAAAGATCCGTCTGCGCTATCCCAAATACCAGGTCGGGGTGGGCACGTATGGCATTCCCGAGGTGATGGAGTTCGGCGACGACACGACGCTCAAGATCGGCTCTTATACGTCGATCGCCCAAGGGGTGAAGATCCTGTTGGGCGGAGGGCATCGCACGGACTGGATCAGCACGTTTCCATTTCCACTGATGATCGACGAAGCCCGGGACATTCCCGGCAGCAATCCGACCAAGGGCGACGTGGTGATTGGCAGCGACTGCTGGATCTGCGCTGGAGCGATGATCCTGTCGGGCGTGACCATCGGCCATGGCGCCGTGGTCGCGGCCGGGGCGGTAGTGACACGCGATGTCGAGCCTTATGCCATGGTGGGTGGCAACCCGTGCCGGTTCATTCGCTGGCGCTTCGAGGAACCCGTGCGTCAGGCCCTGCTTGAGTCGGCCTGGTGGGCGTGGCCGACGGAGGAAGTCAAGGCGGTGTCGCCACTGCTATGCAATGACAACATCGACGCTTTCATGGATTACGTCCGCCAACGGCATTGATCGCCCCACATCCGCATGGGGCGATCGCAGGAAAGGCGAAACGGTCAATGCGCCTCGGTAAACGCCAGCTTCACCCCAATGGCGACGAGCACCGCGCCCATGGTCCGGTCGAACCAGTGGCCCATGCGCGCAAAACCGGCGCGCACCCGTTGCTGGCTGAACAGCAGCGCCACCAGGCAGAACCAGGCAGCCGTCGCAACCGCCAGGTACACACCGTAACCGGCCTGGACGGCCAACGGCGTGTGTGGGTTGATCACCACGGTGAACAGCGACAGGAAAAACAGCGTCGCCTTGGGGTTCAGGCCATTGGTGACGAAGCCCGAGGTGAACGCGCCGCGAGGGGTACGCTCACCGGCCTCTTTGTGCAGGTTGTCCTCGGTGGGCTTGGCCGGTTGCGCCCGCAGTGCCTTGAAGCCGATGTACAGCAGGTACGCGGCGGCGGCCCATTTCAGCGCGTTGAATAGCACGATCGATTGCGACACGATCAGGCCGATACCCAACAGCGAATACCCTACATGCAGGAAAATCGCCGTGCCGACGCCCAGCGCCGTCCAGGTCCCGGCACGCCGGCCATGGGTCACGCTTTCGCGCACCACCACGGCAAAATCCGGCCCGGGGCTGGCAACGGCCAGCAGGTGGATCAGGGCGACGGTGAGGAATTCGGTGAGGTACATGGTGGAGCTCCTTGCGACAAGCTTTTGTTGGATGAAATCCCGTGGCGAGGGAGCTTGCTCCCGCTCGACTGCGTGTAGGAGCTGACGAGTGCAACGAGGCTGCGATCTTTCCCCAGACACTTGAATCTCAAGCGAAGATCAAAAGATCGCAGGCTTCGCCAGCTCCTACAGAGCCCAGCGCTTGCGCCCTCGCCACAGGTATACGCCGCCATGGCCACATTTCATCTGATAGGCTCGTCACATTACGCCTTCGGTTCTTCACATAAAAGGTACAGCTGATGACGAACACCGCTCGTGCAGTTTTCCTCGACCACCCTTCCCTGGACCTCGGCGACCTGGACCTGGGCCCGCTGCGTAACTGCTTCAGTGACCTGCAACTGTTCGCCCGGACCACGCCGGACCAGGTCATCGAGCGGCTCAAAGGCGCCACCGTGGCGATCACCAACAAAATCGTGATCGACGCACAGGCCATGGCGGCCAGCCCCGAACTGAAGCTGATCCTGATCAGCGCCACCGGCACCAACAATGTCGACCTGGCCGCCGCCCGCAGCCATGGCATCACGGTGTGCAATTGCCAGGGTTACGGCACACCGTCGGTGGCCCAGCACACCATCATGCTGTTGCTGAACCTGGCGACGCGCCTGGCCGATTATCAAAAAGCGGTGGGTGAAGGTCGCTGGCAAGAGGCTTCGCAGTTCTGCCTGCTGGATTATCCGATTGTCGAACTGGAAGGCAAGACCCTGGGCTTGCTGGGCCATGGTGAATTGGGCAGTGCCGTCGGGCGGCTGGCCGAAGCCTTTGGCATGCGTGTGCTGCTGGGGCAGATCCCCGGGCGCCCGGCCCGCCCCGACCGCTTGCCGCTGGAGCAGTTGTTGCCGCAAGTCGATGCCTTGACCCTGCACTGCCCGCTCAACGAGCACACTCGGAACTTCATCGGCGCCCGCGAACTGGCGCAGCTCAAGCCCGGTGCCTTCGTGGTCAACACCGCCCGTGGCGGCCTGATCGACGAACAGGCCCTGGCCGAAGCCCTGCGCAACGGTCACTTGGGGGGCGCCGCCACCGACGTGCTCAGCGTGGAGCCGCCGGCCCAAGGCAACCCGCTGCTGGCCGGCGATATTCCACGCTTGATCGTCACACCGCACAACGCCTGGGGCAGCCGCGAGGCACGGCAACGGATCGTCGGGCAAATGAGCGAAAACGCCCAGGGCTTTTTCAGCGGTACAGCGCGGCGTGTCGTCAGTTGATAAACTGCCGCACTTTTTTTCAAGGAGCAGACCATGGATCCGCGCAGTGAAGTACTGCTTCGTCAGGCCGAGTTATTCCAGGGTTCGGTCTTGCTGGCCGGCCTGCCCGCCGATGACCTGCTCGGCCGTTTGCCAGAGGCCCATGGCTGGTGCTGGCACGCTGGTGATCAGGCCGCGCTGGACGCTCGCTTCCCCGAGCGCAGCCACTTTGGCGTGAACATACCCGAGCGTGGGTTCGACACGGCCGTGGTGTTCCTGCCCAAGGCCAAGGACCTGACCGACTACATCCTCAATGCCGTGGCGGCGCGCCTGGCCGGGCGCGAGGTGTACCTGGTGGGGGAAAAGCGCAGCGGCATCGAAGGCGCGTCCAAGCAGCTCAACCCGTTCGGCAAGCCACGCAAGCTCGACAGTGCGCGGCATTGCCAACTGTGGCAGGTCACCGTCGCCAACGCGCCCGAGGCCAAGTCCCTGGAAAGTCTGGCCCAGACCTACGAATTGCCCCTGGCCGAAGGCCCGTTGAAGGTCATCAGCCTGCCGGGGGTGTTCAGCCATGGTCGCCTGGACCGCGGCAGTGCGCTGCTGTTGGAACACCTGGATAAACTGCCCAGCGGGCATTTGCTGGACTTCGGCTGCGGTGCCGGGGTGCTGGGGGCCGCGGTCAAGCGACGCTATCCGCACAACACCGTCACCCTGTTGGACGTGGACGCATTTGCCGCCGCCAGCAGTCGCCTGACCCTGGCCGCCAACGGCCTGGAGGCCGAGGTGCTGACGGGTGACGGCATCGACGCCGCGCCGATGGGCTTGAGCGCGATCCTGAGCAACCCACCGTTCCATGTCGGCGTGCACACCGATTACCACGCCACGGAAAACCTGCTGCGAAAAGCCGCCAAACATCTGAAAAACGGTGGTGAACTGCGGCTGGTTGCCAATAGTTTCCTCAAGTACCAGCCACTGATCGAGGAGCATCTGGGCGTCTGCGCCATCAAGGCCGAAGGCCAGGGCTTTCGCATCTACCGGGCCAAGCGCGGTTGAAATCTTTTAGGCAACAGCACTTGCTCAATCGGATTTGCCTAGGCAGAATCCGCTCCGTCCTAGGGGAGTAGTCTCCCGCGAGCGCCATGCTCGCCCGGCATACGTCAACATACTTGGTCAGCAGACCATGGCGTATGCGGCCCAAGCGTCCACGCAGATGGTCGCTGGGTTTGACAAGACCTATGACACGCACACCTTACCCGGGGCGGGAAGGCTGTACGTGTCATAGCCGTGTCGACCCGCCCCTTTAGGAATTCCTGATGCTGGACTCACTCCTCGTACCTACCGCTATCGTTGCGCTGGCCGAAATCGGCGACAAGACGCAATTGCTCGCACTTATCCTGGCCGCTCGCTTTCGCAAACCCTGGCCGATCATCGCCGGCATCATTGCCGCAACACTCGCCAACCACGCAGCCGCCGGGGCAGTAGGGGCCTGGGTCAGCGGATTTTTCTCCAATGCGGTGCTGCACTGGATACTGGCGGCAAGCTTCACGGCCACGGCGCTGTGGACCCTGGTCCCGGACAAACTGGACGATGAGGAAGCGAACACGGCCCGCAAGTTCGGGCCGTTCCTGACCACGCTGATTGCGTTCTTCCTGGCGGAAATCGGCGACAAGACGCAGATCGCCACGGTGATGCTCGCCGCGCAATACCCGGAGTTGTGGTTGGTGATCATCGGCACCACCGTGGGCATGTTGATTGCCAACGTGCCGGTGGTCCTGGCGGGCAATTTCGCCGCCGAGAAGCTGCCCCTGACCCTGATCCGCCGCCTGGCCGCCTCGGCATTCTTCGTCCTGGCGATCGTGGCGGTGTACAAGGCGATGCAGAGCAGTGGGTGGGTTTGAGGCTGTTGTGGCGAGGGAGCTTGCTCCCGCTCGGTTGCGCAGCGACCGCAAGATTTTGGGGCCGCTTCGCAGCCCAGCGGGAGCAAGCTCCCTCGCCACAAAAACAGTTTCACCGCATGATGAGGCTTACTTCTTGGCCTGCTGATAAAGCGGCATCACCTTCGGAATCGCCGCCTGCAACGAAGCGATACGGCTGCTCGACGACGGGTGGGTGCTCATGAATTCCGGCGGCGCGCCTTCCGAGGCCTTGGCCATCTTGTTCCACAAGGTGATCGCCGCGTTCGGGTCGTAGCCGGCGCGGGCGGCCAGTTCGAGGCCGATCAGGTCGGCTTCGTTCTCGTTGCCACGGCTGTTGGGCAAGGTCATGCCATAGTTGGCGACGGTGTCGGCCAACGCCAGGCTGTCCTGGCCCAGGCCGAACAAGGCACCAGCGCCCTGCTTGGCCATCTCGATGCCATAGGCCTTGGACATCGCTTCGCGCCCGTGCTCGCGCAGGGCGTGGGCGATTTCGTGGCCCATGACCGCGGCGATTTCAGCGTCGGTCAGCTTCAACTTGTCGATCAGGCCGGTATAGAACATGATCTTGCCGCCAGGACCGCAATTGGCGTTGAGCTCATCGCTCTTGATCAGGTTCACTTCCCATTTCCACTGCGCCGAATCCGGGCGAAACACGGGCGCCTGGGCAATCAAGCGGTCGGCAATGGCCTGGATGCGCTTGGCTTCGTTGCTGGTCTTGTCCAGCGCGCCCTGGGCGCTCGCCTCACCCATCGTCTTTTGATAGGACTGGGCGTACATCTGGTTGACCTCATCGGTCGACAGCATGCTGAACATGTACTGCTTGCGTTCCACGCCCACGGCTCCGCCGCTGGTGGTATTGACCGACTGGCAACCGGTGAGCAGCAGAGCCGCGCTCAGAGCACTCACCATCAATGTCTTGTTCATGTAAAAAAAGCTCCCTGGAAACGTGGGCGTATCCTAGGCCTTGATTTGTATCGGCGCCAGATACATAACGAAGGATTACAGATTTTTCGGACAGACCCCACACAGTCCATTTGCGACACCTACGCAGCTAAAACAGTCACCCGACGAACAACGCCTCATGCCGCGCCATAGAAACGCCGATAACGGCTCCAGACGTCACTTTCGCGTCCGGAGCCTTTATGAAATTCAGATCGATCCAGTTTTCCGTAGCCGCCCTGGCCGGTGCCATCGTGCTCAGCGTGGTGGGCGCCCTGGTGCTGTACGCGCTGTTTGCCGGCGCGCGCACCCAGGACATGGTGCAACAGCGGACCAAGGCGCAGTTCGAACAACTCATCGAACAACGCCTCACTGCCCTGGCCCGCACCCAGGCGAGCCTGATCCAGCGGGAACTGGAAGCCCCGCTGCTGCTCGCCCGTGGCCTGGCCACCAGCAACGCCTTGATGGGCATGAACGGCACGGACGGCAACCCGCAATTGAAGGTGCCCCGCGAGCAAATGATCAGCCTGTTGCGCGAAACCGTGGTGCGCAACCCGAAGATCCTCGGTGCCTACATCGCCTGGGAACCGAACGCCATCGACCATGACGACGCCAACTATGTGAACAGCCAGGTGGTGGGCATGGAAACCAATGGGCGTTTCCTGCCGTGGTGGTTCCGTAACCAGGACGGCTCCCTGGGCCTGGAAAAACTCGCCGACGTGACCGACCAGAAACTGCTTTCCACCGGCATCCGCGCCAGTGAGTACTACCTGTGCTCGCAGGACAGCAAGAAAGCCTGCGTGATCGACCCGGCACCCTATCGCGTTGGCAGCACGATGACCATGCTCGCCTCGTTCATCGAGCCGATCATGATCGATGGCAAGTTCCAGGGCATCGTCGGCGCCGACCTGTCAGTGAACTTCATCCAGGACATGCTCGTGGCCGCCGATGGCAAGTTGTACGACGGCGCAGGGGAGATGGCCTTGCTCTCCAGCAACAATCGACTGGTGGCCTTCACCAAGGACCCGAGCAAACTCGGAGAAAAGGCCAGCGACCTGCTGGACGCCAGTGCACTGGATAATCTCGCCAAGCTGGGCCCCGGTGAAGTGCGCTATGACATCGACGAAGAACACGGGCATATCGAGGTGTACATGCCGTTCGGCATCGGCGAGACCAACGCCCGCTGGACGCTGATGTTGCAGCTGCCGCTGAACGCGGTCATGGCCGACCTGCAAGCGCTGCAAAAAGACCTCGACCATCAGCGCCAGGCCGACATCTTCGGCATGGCGATAGTCGGCCTGGTGATTGCCGGCATCGGTCTGCTGGTGATCTGGCTGGTGGGCCACGGCATTGCCCGACCGCTCAAGCAAATGGTGGCGATGCTCGATGACATCGCCCAGGGCGAAGGCGACTTGACCCGTCGCCTGGTCAGCGACCGCGCCGATGAACTGGGGGCGATCGCCAGGGGCTTCAACACCTTCCTGAGCAAGTTGCAGGGCATGATCACCCAGGTGGTGACCTCGGTGCAGAGCGTCAGCGATTCGTCGGAGCACACCGCCGATATCGCGATCCGCACCAACCAGGGCGTGCACAAGCAGATGTCGGAGATCGATCAAGTCGCCACTGCCGTGCACGAAATGACCGCCACCGCCCAGGACGTGGCCCGTAATGCGACCCAAGCCGCCCAGGCCGCCAGCCATGCAGACCAGGCTGCCAGCCAGGGCATGCAGATCGTGCGGGACACCTCCACCTCCATTGGTGCCCTGGCTGTGGAAATCGGCAAGGCGGTGGGCGTGGTACAGACCCTGGCCAAGGACAGCGAGAACATCAACGCGATCCTCACCGCCATCCGCGGAATTGCCGAGCAGACCAACCTGCTGGCCCTCAACGCGGCCATCGAAGCCGCCCGAGCCGGTGAACAGGGCCGTGGTTTCGCGGTAGTCGCCGATGAAGTGCGCAACCTGGCGCAGAAGACGCAACAGGCGACCGAAGAAATCCAGACGATGATCCAACAGTTGCAACAAGGCACCCGGGACGTGGTGCGGGTGATGGAAGACAGTCAGAACCGCACCGACGAAAGCGTGCAGCATGCGGCGAAAGCGGCCCAGGCCCTGGAAACGATCACCCAGGCCGTGTCGGTGATCAACGACATGAACACCCAGATCGCCAGCGCCGCCGAGGAACAAAGCGCCGTAGCCGACGACATCAACCGTAACGTGATCAACATTGGGCAAGTGGCGAACGAAGTCGCCAGCGGCGCCGACGAATCCAGCGCGGCCAGCGCCGGGTTGACCAAACTGGCGGAGCAGCAGCGGCGGTTGATCAATCAGTTCAGGGTCTGATCCAAAGGCCCAATCGCGAGCAAGCTCGCTCCCACAGGGGGAAGTGCACTGGAACGCCGATCTTGTGAACACCCCAAAACAACTGTGGGAGCGAGCTTGCTCGCGATAGCGTCGGATCAGCCAACATTGAAGTAACTGACACACCGCCTTCGCGAGCAAGCTCGCTCCCACAGGGGGATCGGCGGAGGAATGCCGATCTTGCGAACACAGCAGAACAACTGTGGGAGCAAAGCTTGCTCGCGATGGCGTCGTCACGGACAACAAAACCGCTATCGCGAGCAAGCTTTGCTCCCACAGACTCCCACAGGTTCAACGCAGGGTTTAGAGTTCGCCGAGGGCTTCTACCAGCGCTTGGTTCTGCTCCGGTGTGCCGATGCTGATCCGCAGGAACTGGGCAATCCTCTCCTGTTTGAAGTGCCGCACGATCACACCCTGCTCGCGCAGTTTCGCCGCCAATCCTGCCGCATCGTGTCGGGGGTGGCGGGCGAAGATGAAGTTGGCCGCCGAGGGCAGCACTTCAAAGCCCTTGGCTTGCAGTTGGGCCACGACCCATTCACGGTGCTCGATGACCAACTGGCAGGTCCGGTCGAAATGCTCACGATCATCGAACGCCGCCGCGCCGCCGACATTCGCCAGGCGATCCAGCGGGTAGGAGTTGAAGCTGTTCTTGATCCGCTCCAGCGCTTCGATCAGGTCCGGATGGCCCACCGCCAGGCCCACGCGCAGCCCCGCCAGGGAACGGGACTTGGACAGGGTCTGGGTCACCAGCAGGTTCGGATAGCGATCCACCAGGCTGATGGCCGTCTCGCCGCCGAAGTCGACATAGGCCTCGTCGACCACCACCACCGAATCCGGGCTGGCCTTGAGGATCTGCTCGACCGCTTCCAGCGCCAGCAGGCAACCGGTCGGCGCGTTCGGGTTGGGGAAAATGATCCCGCCATTGGGTTTGGCGTAGTCTGCCGGGTCGATCTGGAATTGCGCATCCAGCGGCACCGCATCGAACTGGATGCCGTACAGCCCGCAATACACCGGATAGAAGCTGTAGCTGATGTCCGGGAACAACAGCGGTTGGTCGTGTTGCAACAAACCGTGAAAAATGTGCGCCAGCACTTCATCCGAGCCGTTACCCAGGAACACCTGGTTGCTCTGCACGCCGTAATAGCGGGCCACGGCGCCTTTCAGCAGGTCGCTGTTGGGGTCCGGATACAGGCGCAGGTTGTCGTTCAGCTCGGTCTGCATCGCCGCCAGGGCCTTGGGCGACGGGCCGTAGGGGTTTTCGTTGGTGTTGAGCTTGACCAGCCGGGTCAGCTTCGGCTGTTCACCCGGCACGTAGGGCACCAGGTTCTTGACGAACGGGCTCCAGAATTTACTCATTTCAGTTCCCCTGCCCTTCAATGGATGGCTCGTCAAGAATGCGGTACTCGGCACTGCGCGCGTGGGCGCTCAGCGATTCGCCACGGGCCAGCACCGAAGCGGTCTTGCCCAGTTCGGATGCGCCCTGCTCGGAGCAGAAGATGATCGACGAACGTTTCTGGAAGTCATACACCCCCAGCGGCGACGAGAAGCGCGCGGTGCCGGAAGTCGGCAGCACGTGATTGGGGCCTGCGCAGTAGTCACCCAGGGCCTCACTGGTGTGGCGACCCATGAAGATCGCACCGGCGTGACGGATCTGCGGCAACCAGGCCTGCGGGTCGGCGACCGACAATTCCAGGTGTTCCGGCGCGATGCGGTTGGCGACTTCGATGGCCTGCTCCATGTCGCGGACCTTGATCAGCGCACCACGACCGTTGATCGAGGTGTTGATGATCTCGGCGCGGTCCATGGTCGGCAGCAGCTTGTCGATGCTGGCGGCGACCTTGTCGAGGAACTCGGCGTCCGGGCTGACCAGGATCGCCTGGGCGTCTTCGTCGTGCTCGGCCTGGGAAAACAGGTCCATGGCGATCCAGTCCGGGTCAGTCTGGCCGTCGCACACCACGAGGATTTCCGAAGGGCCGGCGATCATGTCGATGCCGACCTGGCCAAACACGTGGCGCTTGGCGGTAGCGACATAGATGTTGCCCGGCCCGACCACCTTGTCGACCCGCGGCACGCTTTCGGTGCCATAGGCCAGCGCAGCCACGGCCTGGGCACCGCCGATGGTGAACACCCGGTCCACGCCGGCGATACAGGCGGCGGCCAGCACCAGTTCGTTGATTTCACCGCGCGGGGTGGGGACGACCATGACCACTTCGGTCACGCCGGCGACCTTGGCCGGGATGGCGTTCATCAGCACCGAGGACGGATAGGACGCCTTGCCGCCCGGCACGTACAGGCCGGCGCGGTCCAGCGGCGTGACCTTCTGGCCCAGCACGGTGCCGTCGGCTTCGGTGTAGCTCCAGGAGTCCTGTTTCTGCCTTTCGTGATAGTCGCGCACCCGGGACGCGGCTTTTTCCAGGGCTTCGCGCTGGGGCACGGTGATCCGGGTCAGGGCCAGTTCCAGGCGCTCGCGCGGCAGGATCAGGTCGGCCATGGACGCCACTTGCAGGCCGTCGAACTTCTGGGTGAATTCCACCAGGGCCGCATCGCCACGCTCGCGCACAGCCTTGATGATGTCCAGCACCCGCTGATTGACCGAGTCGTCAGACACGCTTTCCCAGCTCAGCAGATGATCCAGATGATGTGCGAAATCCGGGTCGGCAGCGTTGAGACGGCGAATCGAAGTGGGAGCGGTCATAGCGAGGGCCTCATTAATGGCAAATGCTCAGGCGCCCTAAGCTACCAGTCCATTCGCGTGGGCACCTGAGAAAATTGGCTATGACACGGATAGACGGGCGCGACTCAAGGTCGCGCAGGTGAATCAGCCGCGGTGTCGCGATTCCACTGCCTTGCGCAGGGTATCGATCAGAGCCTGGATACGGGCGTGCTGCATTTTCATCGAAGCCTTGTTGACGATCAGCCGGGAGGTGATGTCAGCGATGAAGTCCTGGGGTTCCAGGCCATTGGCCCGCAGGGTGTTGCCGGTGTCGACCACGTCGATGATCTTGTCCGCCAGGCCAATCAGCGGCGCCAGCTCCATCGAACCGTACAACTTGATGATGTCGACCTGACGACCCTGCTCGGCGTAGTAACGCTTGGCAATGTTGACGAACTTGGTCGCCACGCGCAAACGCCCCTTGGGCTCCGGCGCGCCGACTTTACCGGCGGTCATCAGCTTGCAGCGGGCGATCTGCAGGTCCAGGGGCTCGTACAGGCCCTGGCCGCCGTATTCCATCAGCACGTCCTTGCCGGCAACGCCCAGGTCGGCGGCGCCATGTTCCACGTAGGTCGGCACATCGGTGGCACGCACGATCAGCAAGCGCACATCGGCCTGGGTCGTGGGGATGATCAGCTTGCGGCTCTTGTCCGGATTCTCGGTCGGCACGATGCCCGCTTCAGCCAGAAGCGGCAGGGTGTCGTCAAGGATGCGGCCCTTGGACAGTGCGATGGTCAACATGGGAAACGTCAGTCCTTATCAAGGTACTCATGCCCGGTCGCAAGCGGCGCCGGACACACATCGAGGGTGCAAACACCCTCGACCTGAAACGAAATCAACGGGCACATCCTTGTGCCTATGCAACCGGAACTAGCCCGGTACGCGGCGGATCTTGGCGCCGAGCATCTGCAGTTTTTCTTCGATGCACTCATAGCCACGGTCGATGTGGTAGATGCGATCGATCAGGGTATCGCCTTCGGCAACCAGGGCCGAGATCACCAGGCTGGCCGAGGCCCGCAGGTCGGTGGCCATCACTGGCGCGCCCTTGAGTTTCTCGGTGCCAGTAACGATGGCGGTGTTGCCTTCGACCTGAATCTTGGCGCCCATGCGGTGCAGTTCGTAGACGTGCATGAAACGGTTTTCGAAGATCGTCTCGATCACAGCGCCCGTGCCTTCGGCAATGGCGTTGAGGGAGATGAACTGCGCCTGCATGTCGGTCGGGAACGCCGGGTACGGAGCGGTCCGCACGTTGACGGCTTTTGGCCGCTTGCCGTGCATGTTCACTTCGATCCAGTCTTCGCCGCAGGTGACTTCGGCACCGGCTTCCTTGAGTTTCTCCAGGACGGCTTCAAGGATGGTCGGATCGGTGTCCTTGACCTTGACGCGGCCACCGGTGACGGCAGCGGCGACCAGGTAGGTGCCGGTTTCGATCCGATCCGGCATCACTTTGTAGGTGGCCGAATGCAGGCGCTCGACGCCATCGATGGTGATGGTGTCGGTGCCAGCGCCGCTGATCTTGGCGCCCATGGCGATCAGGAAGTTCGCCAGGTCGACCACTTCAGGCTCGCGCGCGGCGTTTTGCAGCACGCTGCGGCCCTTGGCCAGTGCGGCGGCCATCATGATGTTCTCGGTACCGGTCACGCTGACGGTATCGAAGAAGAAGTGCGCGCCGCGCAAGCCGCCTTCCGGCGCCTTGGCCTTGATGTAGCCGCCTTCGACGTCGATCACCGCGCCCATGGCTTCCAGGCCGCGAATGTGCAGGTCCACCGGACGCGAGCCAATGGCGCAACCGCCAGGCAAGGCAACTTCGGCTTCACCAAAGCGCGCGACCATCGGGCCCAGCACCAGGATCGACGCACGCATGGTTTTCACCAGTTCGTACGGGGCGATCAGGGTCTTGATGGTGCGCGGGTCGATCTCGACGCTGAGCTTCTCGTCGATCACCGGCTCAATGCCCATGCGACCGAACAGCTCGATCATCGTGGTGATGTCGTGCAGGTGCGGCAGGTTGGCCACGGTCACCGGGCCATCGCACAGCAGGGTCGCAGCCAGGATCGGCAGGGCGGAGTTCTTTGCCCCGGAAATACGGATTTCGCCATCAAGACGAACGCCGCCGGTAATAATCAGTTTATCCATAAGAATCTCGAGGCCCTTGGGCTCAGGTGCGCTCGGCCCAGGCCGCGCTGCTGAAAAATTTCATCGTGACCGCGTGGATGCTGCCATCGGCGATCCATGGGTTCAAATGGGCATAGATGCTCTGCTGACGCTTCACTGGGCTCAACGTCGCCAGTTCATCGCTGATCACGTTCAGCTGGAAGTTGCAGCCTTCGCCTTCAACTTCCACCTTCGTACCAGGCAGCTTTCCTTCTAGGAAGCTCTTCACTTCTACAGCCTGCATGCTCAACCTCAATCGGCGCCCTGTGCGCGCGGGTCGCACATCATACAAAAAAGCCCCGCGCCTGCGAACCCCGCGAAGCAGGACTCTGACGGGGGGACGTTTCCAACAATGTGGGTCAGGGGTGCGCCAACAACTCGGTCAGCTCGCTGACCTGAGCTATTTCGCGCATGTCTTCGGGCATCCCACGGATGCTCCACGTTTTGCCGGCAGCCTTGGCGTCCCGCATGAAGCACAGCAGCAGCGACAGCCCGACGCTGCTGGACTTCTGTACCGCCGAGCAGTCAATGACCACCTCGGCGGCACTGATGGACTTGATCAGCGCCCGACCCTCCTTGCGCAGGGCCGGGCCGGTGCGGTAATCCAGCACGCCACTGAGCATCAGCACGCCAGCCTCACCCAGACGAACGGCGGACTCACTCACCGACTCGATCATTGCGCCTGCTTCTCTTTGGCTTCTTCGGCCACTTCCTTGGCCTTGGCGACCTCACCGGCCCAACCGTTGATGGTCTTGTCCAGATCGTTGCCATTGCGTTGCATCGCGTCGGCGAACTGATCGCGGAACAGCTTGCCAATGTTGATGCCATTGATGATCACGTTGCGCACCTTCCACTCGTCGTTGATTTTCTCGAGTGTGTAGGAGACAGGGTAGATCGCGCCGTTGTTACCCTTGACCTGCATGTCGACGCTGGTGCGGGTGCCGCTTTCGTCCTTGGCCGGCGAAACGGTGATGCCCTGGTTGTTGTACTCAAGCAAGGCGTTGCCATAGAACTGCATCAGGCTGCGCTTGAAGTTCTCCTGGAAACGGGTCATCTGCGCCGGGCTCGCCTTGCGCGAGTACTTGACGGTCATGATGCTCCTGGAGATGCCGTCGGCGTCCACCACGGGGCCGACGATGCCGTTCAACGCGTCATAGAACGCACTTGGGTCCTGCTTGTATTTCTCTTTGTTGGCGGAAAGGTCCGCCAACAGCCGGGTCGTCGTGTCCTGGATGATGTCATGGGCCGAAGGCGCAGCCACGGCGTTAGCCATCAACGGCAGCGCGGCGAGCAGCACCAACAGGCCACGTCGCAAGATAGAGATCATTCAAAAGCTCCTCATTTGGCGTCTTTGCTAACGGTATTGAGCAGGAATTTACCAATCAGGTCCTCGAGCACCAGGGACGACTGCGTATCGTGGATGACACCACCGTCCTTGAGCACGGCGTCTTCCCCACCCACGCTGATGCCAATGTACTTCTCACCCAGCAGCCCAGCCGTGAGGATAGATGCAGTGGAATCAGTCGGCAGGTTATCCACGCGCTTTTCCAACTGCAGCGTCACCCGACCGGTGAAATCCTCGCGATTCAGATCGATTGCCGTGACCTTGCCGATAGTGACACCGGCCATGGTCACCTTTGCTCTGACCGTCAAACCGGCGATATTGTCAAAGTTGGCATAAAGTTTATAAGTATCGGTGCTTGCCGTCGGCGCCAGTCCACTGACCCGCAGGGCCAGCAGCAGCAAAGCCAGGATGCCAGCCAGCAAGAAAAGGCCGACACCGATTTCCAGGGTGCGGTTTTGCATCAGAAATCTCCAAACATCAAGGCGGTCAGAATAAAGTCGAGGCCCAGGACCGCCAGCGAGGCGTACACCACGGTCTTGGTTGTGGCACGGCTGATCCCCTCTGACGTGGGCTCACAGTCATAGCCTTGAAACACGGCGATCCAGGTCACGACGAAAGCGAATACGGCACTTTTGATCACGCCATTGAGGACATCGTCGAGGAAGTCGACGCTGTTTTGCATGTTCGACCAGTAGGAACCCTCATAGACCCCCAACCAGTCGACAGCCACCCACGAGCCGCCCCAGATCCCCACGACGCTGAAAATCATCGCCAGCACCGGCAGGGAAATGAAACCGGCCCACAGGCGCGGGGCAATGATGTACTTGAGCGGGTCGACACCGATCATTTCCAGGCTGGACAACTGCTCGGTGGACTTCATGTTACCGATTTCGGCCGTCAGCGCCGAACCGGCACGCCCGGCAAACAGCAGCGCCGTGACCACGGGGCCGAGCTCACGCAGCAGCGTCAACGCAACCATCTGCCCGACCGCCTGCTCCGAACCGTAGCTGGACAAAATGCTGAAGCCTTGCAGCGCCAGCACCATGCCAATGAAGATCCCGGAGACCACGATGATCACCAGGGACATCACGCCCACCGAGTGCAACTGCTTGACCAGCAGGCCAAAACCGCCGCCCGTCGAGTTGCGACCGAGCAAGGCGTGCATCAGGAACAGCGAGGAACGGCCCAGTACCGCCACCACATCGATGCCGGAGCGGCCAAACAGGCGAATTCTTTCCAACAGTGATTTCTTGCGCATCAGCGCTTCCCCAGCAGATCGGTACGGTAATCCGTGGCCGGGAAATGGAACGCCACCGGCCCGTCCGGATCACCCTTCATGAATTGGCGAATGCGCGGATTATCAGAATCCGCCAGTTCCTGGGGCGTGCCCTGCCCCAGCACCTGGCTATCGCCAACCACATAGATATAGTCGGCAATGCTCGCGGTTTCGGCCAGGTCGTGGGAGACCACGATGCTGGTGATGCCCAGCGCATCGTTGAGCAGGCGGATCAGGCGCACGAGCACGCCCATGGCGATCGGGTCCTGCCCGACGAAGGGCTCGTCGTACATGAGGATCTTCGGATCGAGGGCAATCGCCCGCGCCAACGCGACCCGACGCTTCATGCCGCCGGACAGCTCGTCGGGCATCAGGTCGAGGGCACCCCGCAGCCCGACGGCCTGCAACTTGAGCAGGACGATGTCGCGGATCATCTCTTCCGGCAGCTCGGTATGGACCCGCAACGGGAACGCCACGTTCTCGAACACATCAAGATCGGTAAACAGCGCGCCACTCTGGAACAGCACGCCCATGTGCTTGCGCGCATCGAACAGGTCGCTGCGAGACAACTCGGGAAGATTCTGACCATTGACCCAGACTTCGCCGGCGCTGGGGCGCAGTTGTGCCCCGATCAGCCGCAGCAGCGTGGTCTTGCCACACCCGGAAGGCCCCATGATGCCGGTGACCTTGCCGCGCGGAATGCGAATATCGATGTCATTGAAAATGCTGCGCGTCCCTCGCTTGAAGGACAGTCCCTTCAGCTCGACCGCGTAGGCGTTGTCGGCACTCATCTAAACTCCTTGCGATGCAGCCTCACATTCGAATGCCCTGGGCAGCCGACAAGCGCCGGTACCGCCGGGCACGCGAACCGGCGGCGAACTATATCACTGCAACAGCCAAGCGCCCAAGGCCAACGCCCCGCCTGTTAAGCCTGGTTTAAGGTAAAAAGCCACATTTTATGTCGAACCTTGCGGCCCCTTGAACAAAGCATGACGAACTTACGTGAGGGAATTGTTCATTGCCGCTATAATCGCCGCCTTTTCATCGGGCTATACGATTTCTGACATGAGCCAATCCAGCGACCTGATTCAATCGGCACAACGTACCATCCGCCTCGAGCTCGAAGCCGTGCAAGGCTTGCTGCCCCATATCGACGCTGATTTCGTACGCGCCTGCGAGATGATTCTGGCCAGCAAAGGCCGCGTGGTCGTGGTCGGCATGGGCAAGTCCGGGCACATCGGCAACAAGATCGCCGCGACCCTCGCCAGCACCGGCACCACGGCCTTTTTTGTTCATCCGGCCGAAGCCAGCCACGGGGACATGGGCATGATCACCCGGGACGACGTCATCCTGGCCCTGTCCAACTCCGGCTCCACCAATGAGATCATCACGCTGCTGCCGCTGATCAAGCGCCTGGGCATCCAGTTGATCAGCATGACCGGCAACCCGGACTCGCCGCTGGCCAAGGCCGCCGAAGTAAACCTCAATGTCCATGTCGAACACGAAGCCTGCCCGCTGAACCTGGCACCGACCTCCTCCACCACCGCTGCCCTGGTCATGGGCGACGCCCTGGCCGTGGCGCTGCTGGAAGCCCGGGGCTTCACCGCCGAAGATTTCGCCTTTTCCCATCCCGGTGGCGCCCTCGGCCGGCGCCTGCTGCTGAAAGTCGAAAACGTGATGCACGCTGGCCAGGAGTTGCCACAAGTGCTGCGCGGCACGCTGCTCAAGGACGCGCTCATGGAAATGACCCGCAAGGGGTTGGGCATGACTGTGGTTCTGGAGACCGACGGCAAGCTCGCCGGGATCTTCACCGACGGCGACCTGCGCCGCACCCTGGACCGCACCATCGACATCCACAGTGCGACCATCGAGCAAGTCATGACGCCCCACGGCAAGACCGCCCGCGCCGAGATGCTCGCCGCCGAGGCCCTGAAAATCATGGAAGACCACAAGATCAGCGCCCTGGTGGTCGTCGACGACGAAGACCGTCCGGTGGGTGCCCTGAACATGCACGACTTGCTGCGTGCGGGAGTCATGTAAATGAACACAGACCTGTTGCAACGCGGCCAGGCCATCAAGCTGGCGGTTTTCGATGTGGACGGAGTGCTGACCGACGGCCGCCTGTACTTCCTTGAAGACGGCAGCGAGTTCAAGACGTTCAACACCCTCGACGGCCAAGGCATCAAGATGTTGATGGCCGCCGGCGTGCAGACCGCTATCATCAGCGGCCGCAAGACCCCGGTGGTCGAGCGGCGCGCGAAGAACCTCGGCATCCCGCACCTTTACCAGGGGCGCGAAGACAAACTGGTGGTGCTGGACGAGCTTCTGGGGCAACTCAACCTAAGCTATGAACAGGTGGCCTACCTCGGTGACGACCTGCCAGACCTGCCGGTGATTCGCCGGGTCGGCCTGGGCATGGCGGTCGCCAATGCGGCCAGCTTCGTCCGTGAACACGCCCACGGTGTCACCACGGCGCGAGGCGGCGAAGGTGCGGCCCGCGAATTCTGTGAACTGATCCTGCGCGCCCAGGGCCGCCTCGAAGCGGCCAACGCCGCGTACCTGTGAGCCATATATGCTGAGCAAGAAGATTCGCACCATCGTGGTGTTCGGCTGTATCGCGGCGATTTTTGCTGCGGTGGGCTACTGGAACATCAGCCCCGAACGGTTTCTCGACCGGCCTGCGGCCCAGGTCGAGGAAAAGATCGACTGGTACGCGACCAACACGCATACCCTGCAGTACCTGCCCGACGGCAAAGTGCAGTACGAGATGACGTCCGACAAGGTCGACCACGTAAAGGCCACTGACATTACGCTGGTCACCAAGCCCGACCTGAACATGTTCCGCGGCACCGAGTTTCCGTGGCACGTGCAGAGCGAGCATGCCGAAGTCAATTCCGGCGGTACCGAAGTGGAACTGATCGACTCGGTGCGCGTCGCCCGAACCGACGAAAAAAACCGTACGACCATCATCACCAGCACGCGCATGACCGTGTTCCCACAGCAAGAATATGCGCAGACCGAGCAACCCGTTAGAATCGACGGCGCCGGGGGTGTATCGACCGGCACGGGAATGAAAGCGTATTTGAAGGAAAGCAGGATACACCTGCTATCGAACGTAAGAGGACAGTATGAAGCTCGCTAAAACCCTCCCTATTTTGCTCAGTCTGGGCGCAGCACTGGGAAGCGCGAGCGCCTGGGCTCTTCCCGATGACCGCAACCAGCCTATCCGCATCCAGGCTGACGACGCCCAACTCGACGACAAGAATGGCATCGCCACCTATAAAGGCGACGTGATCATCACCCAGGGCTCGATGAAGGTCACCGGCAATACCGTGACCATCACCCGCACCCCGTCCGGCGACATCGACGTGGTGACCTCGGTGGGCAACCTGGCTTACTTCGAGCAACTGCAAACCGCAGGCGATACCAAGCCTGTGCAGGGCTACGGGGTAACCATCCAGTACCACGCCTCCCAGGATCGCGTGGTCCTGATCGACCGTGCCAAGGTCGTCGACAAGGACAACAACGTGACCCAAGGCGAGAAAATCGTCTACGACACCAACAAGAAACTCGCCAGCGCCGGTCGCGCCACCGGCAGCAAGGTGACCGAGTCGCGTCCGCGGATCGACATGGTGATCCAACCGAAAAAGAAAACCGACGAGCAGAAGGCCCAGTAATGGCAACTCTGAAAGCTCAGCATCTGGCCAAGAGCTACAAGAGCCGTCAAGTCGTGCGTGATGTCAGCCTGTCCATCGACAGCGGCCAGATCGTCGGCCTGCTCGGCCCCAACGGCGCGGGCAAGACCACCTGCTTCTACATGATCGTCGGCCTGGTCCAGGCCGATCAGGGGCGCGTGCTGATCGACGACGTGGATGTCAGCCACCAGCCGATGCACGGCCGGGCGAAGGCCGGTATCGGCTATTTGCCGCAAGAAGCGTCGATCTTCCGCAAACTGTCGGTTGCCGACAACATCATGGCGATCCTCGAGACCCGCAAGGAACTCGACAAGGCCGGTCGTCGCCAGGAGCTGGAAAGCCTGCTGCAGGAATTCCACATCAACCACATTCGCGACAACCTGGGCATGAGCCTGTCCGGCGGTGAGCGGCGTCGCGTGGAAATCGCCCGCGCCCTGGCCACCGCACCGAAGTTCATCCTGCTCGACGAACCGTTCGCTGGCGTGGACCCGATCTCGGTAGGCGACATCAAGCAGATCATCCATCACCTCAAGGCCAAGGGGATCGGCGTGCTGATCACCGACCACAACGTGCGCGAGACGCTGGATATCTGTGAAACCGCCTACATTGTCAACGACGGCCAGCTGATCGCCGAAGGCGACTCCGCAGCCATCCTGGCCAATGACCTGGTCAAGGAAGTGTATCTGGGCCATGAGTTCCGCCTGTAAGCACAAGTGTCTGGCGAATTGTCCGAGCGTCGTTTAATTTTATTATGGCGACGCTCTAGGCAAACACTTCAGTTTCAGGCATATAATTTGCTTAAGTTTGGCGCCTCGGCGCCCTGTAGTGGATGGCGCATGTGCGCCGGCTAATAAGGTGTTAAGCCCCTGCCATGAAACCATCGCTAGTCTTGAGAATGGGCCAGCAGCTGACGATGACACCGCAGCTGCAACAGGCCATCCGCCTGCTCCAATTGTCGACCCTGGACCTGCAACAGGAAATCCAGGAGGCCCTGGAGTCCAATCCGATGCTCGAACGCCAGGAAGAAGGCGACGACTTCGACAACACCGACCCGCTGGCCGACAACGTCGAGCAGAAGACCAACACTGAAATCCCGGAACCGGCCTATCAGGAAACCGCCCCGACGGTGGACAACCTGGAGGATGGCGAATGGAACGAACGCATCCCCAACGAACTGCCCGTGGACACGGCCTGGGAAGACGTCTACCAGACCAGCGCCAGCAGCCTGCCAAGCAGCGATGACGACGAGTGGGACTTCACCACCCGCACCTCTGCTGGCGAAAGCCTGCAAAGCCACCTGCTGTGGCAGTTGAACCTGGCGCCGATGTCCGACACCGATCGCCTGATCGCCGTGACCCTGATCGACTGCATCAACAACCAGGGCTACCTGGACGAGACCCTCGAAGAAATCCTGGAAGCCTTCGACCCCGAGCTCGACATCGAGCTGGACGAGATCGAAGCCGTCCTTCATCGCATCCAGCAGTTCGAACCGGCCGGCATCGGCGCCCGCAACCTGGGCGAATGCCTGTTGCTGCAACTGCGCCAGCTGTCCGCCAAGACACCGTGGCTGGCCGAAGCCAAGCGACTGGTCACCGATTACATCGACCTGTTGGGCGGCCGCGACTACAGCCAACTGATGCGTCGCATGAAGCTCAAGGAAGATGAGCTGCGCCAGGTCATCGAACTGGTGCAGAGCCTCAACCCGCGCCCCGGCTCGCAGATCGAATCCACCGAGCCCGAATATGTGGTCCCCGACGTGATCGTGCGCAAGCACAATGATCGCTGGCTGGTGGAGCTCAACCAGGAGTCGGTGCCCAAGCTGCGGGTCAACGCCCAGTACGCCGGTTTTGTGAAGCGTGCCGACACCAGTGCCGACAACACCTTCATGCGCAACCAGTTGCAGGAAGCGCGCTGGTTCATCAAGAGCCTGCAAAGCCGCAACGAAACCCTGATGAAAGTTGCCACCCAGATCGTCGAGCATCAGCGCGGCTTCCTGGAGTACGGCGATGAAGCGATGAAACCGTTGGTCCTGCATGACATTGCCGAGGCAGTGGGCATGCACGAGTCGACGATTTCCCGGGTAACCACCCAGAAATTCATGCATACCCCACGGGGCATCTATGAATTGAAATACTTTTTCTCCAGCCACGTCAGCACCTCCGAAGGCGGCGAATGCTCGTCCACGGCCATCCGCGCGATCATCAAAAAACTGGTGGCCGCGGAAAATCAGAAAAAGCCGTTGAGTGACAGCAAGATCGCTGGTTTACTGGAGGCACAAGGCATTCAGGTGGCCCGCCGTACCGTCGCCAAATACCGCGAATCCCTCGGGATCGCGCCTTCGAGCGAACGCAAGCGGTTGATGTAACAGGCCACGCCACAGCGTTCCAGTGGCAGGCATTTCTGCCTGCCGCTTTATGCACTGGCAACGAAGGAGAAGCTGTATGCAAGTCAACATCAGTGGACACCAACTGGAAGTGACCGAACCCCTGCGCACCTACATCGGCGAAAAACTCGACCGATTGGAGAGGCATTTCGACAAGATCACCAACGTGCAAGTCACGATGAACGTCGAGAAGCTGCTGCAGAAAATCGAAGCCACGCTGCATATCCCCGGCGGAGAAGTGGTCGCCAACGCAGAGCACACAGACATGTATGCCGCGATTGACCTGCTGACCGACAAGCTGGATCGCCAACTCAAAAAGCATAAGGAAAAGACCCAGAGCCTCCTCCAGGGCGCAACCGGTCGTTAACCCCCCCAATCCATGATCCGACTAGAAACCATCCTGACCCCCGGCCGTTCCCAAGTGAACGCGCCGGGCGGCAGTAAAAAGAAAGCCCTCGAACACATTGCCAACCTGATCCACCGCGAGGTACCGGATCTGGAAATGCAGGACGTCTTCGAGGCCTTGGTTGCCCGTGAAAAACTCGGTTCCACCGGTTTTGGCAACGGCATCGCCATTCCCCACTGCCGTCTCAAGGGTTGTGCCGCACCGATCAGTGCGCTGTTGCACCTTGAAACCGCTATAGATTTCGACGCCATCGACGGCGCCCCGGTCGACCTGCTGTTTGTATTGCTGGTACCGGAAGCGGCGACCGATGCGCACCTCGAGCTGCTGCGCCAGATTGCCAGCATGCTGGACCGCAAGGAAGTGCGCGAAAAACTGCGCAGCGCACCGAGCAACGAAGCGTTGTACCAGGTTGTCCTGGACGAGCAGAACGGTCATTAAAAATGCGCATGATCATTGTCAGTGGCCGCTCCGGCTCCGGTAAAAGCACGGCCCTCAACGTGCTTGAGGACAGCGGCTACTATTGCATCGACAACCTGCCCGCCGGCCTGCTGCCGGAACTGGCCGAGCGCGCCCTGATCCATACCGAGCTCGCGCAGCCGCTGGTGGCGGTGTCCATCGATGCGCGTAACCTGCCAAGCCACCTGTCGCGTTTTCCTGAACTGCTCGAGGAAGTGCGCAGCCGGCATATCCAGTGCGACGTGCTGTACCTGGATGCCGATGAAGAGACACTGCTCAAGCGTTTTTCCGAAACCCGCCGGCGCCACCCGCTGAGCAATGCCAACCGTTCGCTAGCCGAAGCCATCGAGGATGAAAGCCAGCTACTGGGGCCGATCGCCGACCTGGCAGACCTGAAGGTCAACACCACGCACCTGAACCTGTATCAGTTGCGCGACACGATCAAGCTGCGCCTGCTCAACCAACCCGAGCCGGGCACGGCGTTCCTGGTGGAGTCGTTCGGTTTCAAGCGTGGCATGCCCGTAGACGCCGACCTGGTGTTCGATGTGCGCTGCCTGCCCAACCCTTATTGGAAACCGGAATTGCGCGCGCAGTCCGGGCTCGACCAACCGGTGATCGACTACCTGGCCGCCCAGCCGGATGTCGAGGAAATGTACCAGGACATCTCCAGCTACCTGCTCAAATGGCTGCCCCGCTTTGCCGCGAGCAACCGCGCCTATGTCACGATCGCCATCGGTTGTACCGGCGGCCATCACCGCTCCGTCTACCTGACCGAACGCCTGGGTCAACTCCTGCAACAATCCCTGAAGAACGTCCAGGTTCGCCACCGCGACCTCAGCTAAAGGATTCACATCGCGATGCCTGCTCAGGAAATTGAAATCATCAACAAGCTGGGTTTGCATGCCCGAGCGTCGGCCAAGTTCGTCGGAGTCGCAGGCCAGTTCAAGGACACCACCATCAGGGTTGGCCGCACACCCGAGACTGCGGTCGACGGTAAAAGCATCATGGCGATGATGATGCTCGCCGCTGGCAAGGGCACCAAGATCCACCTGAGCACTGAAGGGGAGCAGGCGCAAGAAGCGATGGATGCCTTGGTGGACCTGATCAACCGATATTTCGACGAAGGCGAATAACGGCCCTAAGCGCCAGGCGAGCCTGTCGCGCTGAAAGAGCTTGCTATAGCGAAGGACCTTTGTGGCGAGGGAGCTTGCTCCCGCTCGGCTGCGAAGCAGTCGTAAACCGCCCTACGCCGCATCGCCGTGATAAAACATGGGGGCCGCTTCGCAGCCCAGCGGGAGCAAGCTCCCTCGCCACAAAAGCCTCTTGCCATAAAAAGCTCACTCCCCGCAGACCTGCATCACGCCAACGCCGTGTCCAACACCATCATCAGACAAAATCCCAGCAACAGCCCCAAGCTCGCCAGCTTCTCGTGACCATTGCGGCGGGATTCTGGAATGACCTCGTGAGTCACCACCAGCAACATCGCCCCGGCCGCCAACGCGAGCCCCAGGGGCAAGAGCATCTCGGCCAGGCTCACCAACCAGGCGCACAGCAGCGCGAACACGGGCTCGACCAGCCCTGACGCCGCGCCGATCAAGAACGCCTTGGCCCGCGACATCCCCGCCGTAGCCAGCACCAGCGCGATCACCAGCCCTTCGGGTACATCCTGCAAGGCGATGCCCATCGCCAGGCTATCGGCATCCGGCATGCCGCCGCCCGCCGACACCCCCACTGCCATGCCTTCGGGGATGTTGTGAGCAATGATGGCAAACACGAACAACCAGATCCGCGGTGCAATGATCGGACGGCCCGGCGCCGCGACCAGCCTTTCGGGGCTGGCCGAAACCTTGCGGTCCACCAGATACAGCCCGAACGCGCCCAATAGAATGCCAAAACTGATGAGGCCGCTGGCTGCCCAAGGCGTCAATCCCAACTGCTCGGCTGCGGCAATGCCCGGCACGATCAGCGAAAACGCCGTGGCCGCGAGCATCACCCCGGCACCGAAGCCCAGCAGGGAATCGCTGACGGCCTGGGGCATGCGCCGGATGACCAGCACCGGCACGGCCCCCAGCGCGGTACCCAAGGCGCAGAGCCCGCCGCCCTCGAGCGCGCGCAACAACCTGGGCTCCAGATCCAGCCATGCCAGGCCCTGCGCCGCCAACAACGTCATCCCGGCCAACAGCAACAACGACCCCAAGGCATAGCGAAACATCCGTCCGCTTCCAATCGCCAGTGTTTGAGTATCCATAGTCAGCCTTGGGTTGCTTTCATGAAGGACTCGAAGCCAGCGCAGCCTGGTAGCGCCGGGCGACCGCAGGCCAGTTGATCACGTTGTAGAAGGCGCTGATGTATTCCGGACGGCGGTTCTGGTAACGCAGGTAATAGGCGTGCTCCCAGACGTCCAGGCCAAGAATCGGCGTGTTGCCCTTCATCAGCGGGCTGTCCTGGTTGCCGCTGCTTTCCACCACCAGTTTTTTTTGCGGGGTCACGCTCAACCAGGCCCAACCGCTGCCGAAACGAGTCAGCGCCGCTTTGGTGAAGGCCTCCTTGAAACCCTCGATACCGCCCAGCTGCGCTTCGATCGCCGCCGCCAGGGCGCCATCGGGCTGGCCGCCACCCCGGGGCGTCATCACTTCCCAGAACAGCGAATGGTTGGCATGACCACCGCCCTGGTTGATCACCGCGGCCTGCAGGCTTGCCGGCAACTGCTCGACACTGGACACCAGTTTTTCGACAGGCCACCCGGCGTATTCGGTGCCGTCCACCGCTGCGTTGAGGTTATTGATGTAGGTCTGGTGATGCTTGGTGTAGTGGATCTCCATGGTTTGCGCATCGATGTGCGGTTCCAGGGCGTCATAGGCGTAGGGCAATGCAGGCAAGGTAAAAGCCATGTTCAATGAACTCCATGATGAAGAGGGGCATTGCTCTGCCGGGGCGTAGCGGCATTGCAGTGCAGCAGGCGTTGGGTCCGCGGGTACTCACCGTGCTCGCTGATGAAATTCAGCAGTTCGATATAGGTCTTGTGGCTCTGACGCAACGCGGCAGTGCGCAGGGCCGGCGCCAGGCGTTCGTCCTGCATCGTCTGCAACAACCGTTGGTGGATCGCACACAAATACTCGGCGCTCTCCTCCGGCTGGTTCAGGCGCAAGTGCAGGTCCGCCAGGTTGTGATGGGAGACGACGCACGCGGCCACGGCTTCGTCGGCATCCGCCCAACGCTCGAACAGCACCTGGGCCAGCGCGAGGGCTTGCAGGTAAGCTTCGCGGGCGTCTACCAATTCGCCCAGCATGAAACAGCGATTGGCCCGTTCGATCGTACGTTTCCAGTGTTCCATGATGAGTCCTCCACACAGGTGTCGGGGTTACACGCCGCCGGCGGTGAGCTTCTCCGGGTCCAGCAGGACTTCGAGTTCGCTGCGCGTCAGGTCGGTGTGCTCCAGGGCGACATCGATGACCGGCCGACCTTGCTGGTAAGCCTTCTTGGCGATTTCAGCGGCCTTCTGGTACCCAATGATGGGATTGAGCGCGGTCACCAGGATCGGGTTGCGCGACAACGCTTCCTTGAGCCGCGCCTCGTTGACCTTGAAGGTGGCGATGGCCTTGTCCGCCAGCAAACGGCTGGCGGTGGACATCAAGGCGATGCTGCTCAGCAGGTTCTGGGCGATGATCGGCAGCATCACGTTCAATTCGAAGTTGCCCGATTGACCGGCGATAGTGATCACCGTGTCGTTGCCAATCACTTGGGCCGCCACCATCGCGGTGGCTTCAGGAATGACCGGGTTGACCTTGCCGGGCATGATCGAGGAGCCCGGTTGCAAGCCTTCGAGCTCGATCTCGCCCAGGCCCGCCAGCGGCCCGGAATTCATCCAGCGCAGGTCGTTGGCGATTTTCATCAGCGACACGGCGGTGGTCTTGAGCTGCCCGGAAACCGCTACGGCGGTGTCCTGGGAGCCAATCAGCGCGAACAGATTCTTGCCCGGGGTGAATTGCACCTGGGTCAATTGCGTCAGTTGTTGGCTGAACAGCTCGGCGAAGCGTGGATGAGCATTGACTCCCGTGCCGACCGCCGTACCGCCCTGGGCCAGGGATTGCAGGCTCGGCAGCACATCCTGCAAGTGGCCGATATTGGCCTTGAGCTGCTGCGCCCAACCGTCGAGCACCTGGCTCAGGCGCACCGGCATGGCATCCATCAGATGGGTACGACCCGTCTTGATGAATGGGTGGACCTCCTCGGCCTTGCGCTCGATCACCTGCACCAGGTGCAACAGCGCCGGCAGCAGTTGCTCATGCAAGGCCAGCGCCGCGCTGACATGAATGCTGGTGGGAATGATGTCGTTGCTGCTCTGGCCGCAATTGACGTGGTCGTTCGGATTGACCGCTTCCCCCAGCAGACGACTGGCGAGGGTGGCGATCACTTCGTTGGCGTTCATGTTGGAGCTGGTGCCGGAGCCGGTCTGGAAGATATCCACTGGGAAATGGTCCATGAAACGGCCCTCGAGCAGCCCCAGGGACGCATCGACGATGGCCTTGCCCTGGGCCGCGCTGATCTGTTCCAGCTCTACGTTGGCCCGGGCGGCGGCAGCCTTGGCCAGGATCAGGGCGCGGATGAACTGCGCCGGCATACGCTGGTCGCTGACCGGAAAGTTATCCACTGCGCGCTGGGTCTGGGCGCCATAGAGGGCATCCACCGGGACTTGCAGCTCGCCCATGCTGTCGCGTTCGATACGGGTATTACTCATCGGGAGATCCTTGCACCAGTTCAATAAGAGGAATCGACGGCTCCAGGGCGCAGGTCGCCAGCGCCCAGGCATGGCTCTGCCAGCGCTTGAGGCGGCAGCGACACAGTGATTGTTGTTCGAGCTCACGCAGGGGGCGCCAGGCCTGGTCGAGGCAGAGATTGCGCCAATGCCAGGGCAGCGCGACATCCGAGGCGGTGTCGAGCAGCAGCCGGAACGCGGTCTCGGCGATCATCCATGGCGAAGTGGCAGTGCAGCAGGCCAGATAGCGGCCCTCGGCCAGGTAGTGCTCGATCAACCGCGGCTCGTCCGGGTTCATCGCGCAACGGATCTGGCGGCTCATCCAGCGCCAGCTTTCAAGGTAGGGTTGTTCGTGCAGGGCAGAACTCATGACCGGGGCTCACTCGGTAAATGAGATTCATTATTAGATGATAATAAGAAGCAACACAACCATGAGCCGTGACAAATTCTTTTGTGGCGAGGGAGCTTGCTCCCACTGGGCCGCGAAGCGACCCCAAAATCTTACGGTCGCTGCGCAACCGAGCGGGAGCAAGCTCTCATCAAACAAAATCCATCCCCTTGTTCTTAAAGCTTTTTTAAGCCGCAACCAATCGGACACCCAACTTTGTAGCCTTGCGCTGCAAAGCTCTAAGCTGACGATCACGGCTTTTAGC